>JAOUMG010000123.1 GCA_029881635.1 Paracoccaceae bacterium
CTCGGGCGGCGCATCTGACGTAGGGTAAACTAGCACGTTTTTTGCCGTTCGCACTTGCCAGATCATTTGCGCAGACAAAAAAACGCCCCGACCAATTGGTCAGGGCGCTGATTTTGTTCTTGCCGGTCGAGTGGATCAGCCGCGTTCTTCGATGATTTTCACCATATGCGGGATCTTGGCGACCATGCCGCGCACGGAAGGCGTATCTTCCAGTTCGCGGGTCCGGTTCATCTTGTTCAGACCCAGGCCCACGAGCGTCGCGCGCTGGTCAGCCGGACGGCGGATCGGCGAACCGACCTGCTTTACGACGATGGTTTTCTTGGCCATGTCAATCGCTCCTTAGGCTTCTGCCGCTTCGGCGGTTTCGGGTGCAGCTTCATTTTCCGGCTTTTTCAGGATGTCAGCCACCTTTTTGCCGCGGCGCTGCGCGATCTGGCGGGGGCTGGCTTCCTGCTTCAGTCCGTCAATGGTGGCGCGGATCATGTTGTAAGGGTTTTGCGACCCCAACGATTTGGCCACAACGTCCTGAACGCCCAGCATTTCGAACACGGCGCGCATCGGACCACCGGCGATGATACCGGTACCGGCAGTGGCCGTCCGCATCACGACCTTACCAGCACCATGACGCCCTTGGGTGTCGTGATGCAGGGTGCGGCCATCGCGCAGCGGCACACGGATGAGCGAACGCTTAGCCTGTTCGGTCGCCTTGCGGATCGCTTCGGGGACTTCTTTGGCCTTACCTTTGCCAAAACCGACCCGGCCACGCTGATCGCCTACCACCACAAGGGCAGCAAAGCCAAAACGCTTACCGCCCTTGACGGTCTTGGACACACGGTTGATCGCGACAAGGCGATCGGCGAATTCCGGGTTCTCGTCGCGACCGCGACCTCCCCCTCGGTTGTCTTCTCTTGCCATAGGGCATTCCTCGAATGGTGGCGCGGATCATACGCCGTTGGGTCCAATCCTGGTGTCCCCGATTGGATCGGGGACCCGGATCATCGGGATGGCGCGAACGCCATCCGCCGGTTTCAGAACTTCAGTCCGCCTTCGCGGGCAGCCTCGGCCAAAGCCTTGATACGCCCATGAAAGAGGAAACCACCACGGTCGAAATAGCATTCTGCCACCCCGGCCTTTTTGGCGCGCTCGGCAATTGCCTTGCCGATTTTCGACGCGGCGTCGACGTTGTTCTTGCCAACCACACCCAGAGCCTTTTCCAGGGAAGAGGCCGAGACAATGGTCACGCCATTCGCATCGTCGATCAGCTGCGCGCTGATGTTCTTGTTCGAGCGGTGAACCGAGAGGCGCGCGCGCCCGTCGGCCAATTTCCGCAGTTTGTTCCGGACGCGCTGGCGGCGCTTTAGGAACAGTTCCCGTTTGCTGTTTGCCATTTTTCGCGTCCTTACTTCTTCTTGCCTTCTTTGCGGAAGATAAACTCGTCTTTGTACTTGATCCCCTTGCCCTTATAGGGCTCGGGGGCACGCCATTCGCGGATATTCGCCGCGACCTGGCCAACGAGTTGCTGGTCGATACCTTCCACAACGATTTCGGTCTGCTTGGGGGTCGTGACAGTCACGCCCTGCGGCACGTCAAAGTTCACTTCGTGGCTATAGCCCAGCGACAGTTTCAGGACATTGCCCTGCATCGCTGCGCGGTAACCCACGCCGTTGATCTCAAGCTCGCTCTTGAAGCCTTCGCTCACGCCGGTCACGAGGTTTGCCACCATCGAACGTGACATGCCCCATTGCTGGCGCGCACGCTTGGACGTGCCCCGCGGCGAAACGGTGATTTCGTCGCCGTCGAGCTTGATCGTCACATCGTCGGTCGCGGTAAAGCTGCGGGTGCCCTTCGGGCCCTTCACTTCCACTGTCTGCCCTGAAACAGAGGCCGAAACCCCCTTGGGCAGATCGACCGGTTTCTTTCCAATACGAGACATCTTGCCCTCCTCAGAACACGGTGCAGAGCACTTCGCCGCCAACATTGGCGGTTCGTGCGGCTGCATCGGACATGACACCTTTCGGTGTGGAGACGATTGAGACACCAAGCCCGTTGCGCACATTCGGGATGTCCCGAACACTTGCATAAACGCGGCGGCCGGGGGTTGAAACGCGCTTGATTTCGCGGATCACCGGGGTGCCTTCGAAGTATTTGAGGCTGATTTCCAGTTCCGGCAGGCCGGTAGGCCCCGTTACCTTTTCATAGCCACGGATATAACCTTCGCCCGCCAGCACATCCAGAACCCAGGCGCGCAGCTTTGACGCTGGCGTCCGGACAGTGGATTTGCCCCGCATTTGCGAGTTGCGGATACGCGTCAGCATATCGCCAAGAGGATCGTTCATCGACATTTCCCGCGCCCCCTTACCAGCTTGACTTCACCATGCCGGGGATCTGGCCCATCGAGGCCAGATCACGCAGCATGATGCGTGAAAGTTTCAGTTTGCGGTAATACGCATGCGGACGACCCGTCAGCTGGCAGCGGTTATGCAACCGGACTGCCGACGAATTGCGTGGCAGCTGCGCCAGTTTCATCGTTGCCTTGAAACGATCTTCCATCGGCAGCGACTGATCTTCGATCACCGCTTTCAGCGCCGCCCGCTTGGCCGCATATTGCTTGACCAGTTTGGCGCGCTTGACTTCGCGGTTCACCATGGATTTTTTAGCCATTGTCTCTTTCCTTCCGCGCTCAGCTGTTAAAAGGCATGTTGAAATGCTTCAACAGTGCCTTCGCTTCCGCGTCCGTACGCGCGGTGGTGCAGATGATGATGTCCATTCCGAGGATCTCATCGACCTTGTCGAAGTCGATCTCGGGGAACACGATTTGTTCCTTCAGGCCCATCGCGAAATTGCCACGACCATCAAATGACGTGCCCTTGACACCGCGAAAGTCGCGGACGCGGGGCAGTGCGATGGTGATCAGGCGGTCAAGGAATTCGTACATCCGGTCGCCGCGCAGCGTTACCTTGCAGCCCAGCGGCATCTCTTCACGCACCCGGAAACCCGCGATGGATTTCTTGGCATAGGTGACAAGTGCCTTCTGACCGGCGATCAGCGACAGTTCTTCCTGCGCGCTTTTCACTTTCTTGGTGTCCTTGACGGCCTCGCCGACGCCCATGTTCAGGACGATCTTGTCCAGACGCGGGATCTGCATGTCATTCTTGTAGCCGAAGGCTTCTTTCATCGCCGGGCGGATCGTGTCGTTGAAGATCGACTTGAGCCGCGGGGTATATGTTGCCTGGTCCAGCATCAGAGTGCATCCCCCGTGGTCTTGGCAAAGCGCACCTTCTTGTCGCCGTCCATGCGGAAACCGACGCGGGTTGCCTTGCCGTTCTTGTCCATGATCGCCAGGTTAGACAGATCGACAGGCATCGCCTTTGGCTGACGCCCACCCTGACTGGTCTGGGTCTGCTTGGTGTGGCGGATGGCGACGTTCACGCCTTCGACCACGGCCTTGTTCGACGTCGGGTCAACGGACTGAATTTCGCCCTGCTTGCCCTTGTCCTTGCCGGCAAGGACGATGACCTTGTCGCCTTTTTTGAGTTTCGCAGCCATCAGAGCACCTCCGGAGCCAGCGAGATGATCTTCATGAAGTTCTTGGCGCGCAGTTCACGGACCACCGGGCCAAAGATACGCGTGCCGACCGGTTCACCCTGGTTGTTCAGGATGACGGCGGCATTGCGGTCAAAGCGGATGGCGGTGCCGTCTTCGCGGCGGACTTCTTTGGCGGTGCGTACGACGACGGCCTTGCGGACATCACCTTTCTTCACGCGACCGCGCGGGATGGCTTCCTTCACCGATACGACGATAATGTCACCGACACTCGCGTAACGACGGTGGGAACCACCCAGAACCTTGATGCACTGAACTCGGCGTGCGCCGGAGTTGTCAGCAACATCCAGATTGGTCTGCATCTGGATCATTTGGTTTCTCCCGACCTTTGGGGACCGCGTTTATTCCTGTGGCCCCAGGGTTTCGATTGAGCTGTCAGGGATGACTTAAGCCGAAGCTTCGGTCACCACTGTCCAGCGTTTGGTTTTCGAGATGGGCGCGCATTCTTCGATGCGAACGGAATCGCCGACCTGAAACTTGTTTTCCGCGTCATGGGCACGGTATTTTTTCGATTTCCGGATCGTCTTTTTCAGAACCGGATGGGTAAAGCGGCGTTCGACCAGAACAGTGATGGTCTGTTCGTTCTGGTTGGATGTCACGACACCTTGCAGGATGCGTTTTGGCATGGGCGTGCTCCTTATTTCGCCGCCGCTTCAGCGGCTTTTTGGTTCATAACAGTCATCACCCGGGCAACGTCACGACGGACGGCGCGCATGCGGGCGGTGTTTTCAAGCTGGCTGGTGGCCTGCTGGAAGCGCAGGTTGAAGGCTTCCTTCTTCAACGCCACCAGATCTTCGCGCAACTGGTCGGGCGTCTTGGTCTTTAGTTCATGGGCGTTCATCGCGCCTTTTCCTTTTCAAAACACCAGAAGGCCCCCGGATGCGGGTCACCTTTGACCTGGTGGATAAATGATAGTCACACGAATCCCGGTCACCCGAGAGTCGCGCGATGCGTCCCTATAAGGGAGGCGCGGCGCGGGGGCAAGGGAAAAGGTTGGGAGGAGTTGCAGGATCCTGTAGCTGCATTTCGACAATGGTCTGCTTTGCGGAGATACTGTTGAAAAAGTCAGTTGATTGGCGCGTCCATCCCTGATTCACTCGTTTTGAGAGTGGAGGGTTCGGCGATGATGGGTCCAAGGCAAGTTGCGCAAGGCGCGCTGTTCTATGAGTTCTCAATCGAAGGGTTTGTGCCGCAGGATCATCCTGTCCGTGGAATAGATCGCTTCCTTGATTTGACGGATGTGAGGCCTCTGCTTGCTCCATACTACAGCGCCAATGGCCGTCCTTCGATTGATCCCGAACTGATGATCCGGATGCTGCTGTTGGGCTATTGCCAAGGCATCCGTTCAGAGAGACGGCTCTGCGAAGAGATCCATGTCAATCTCGCCTATCGCTGGTTTTGTAAGCTCGACTTGGCTGATCCGGTGCCGGACCATTCGACATTCTCCAAGAACCGGCATGGCCGTTTCCGCGAGAGCGGCTTGTTCCGGCATATGTTCGAAGTCGTTTTACAGCGTTGCATGGATGAGGGGTTGGTTGGTGGCCATAGCTTCGGTGTTGATGCCAGTCTGATCCCGGCAAATGCAAACCAGACGCGTGGCGTCGATAGCAAAGAGGGACTGCCAAGGGACCTGACATCCCGTGCCGTCGATGAATATCTTGAGACCCTGGATGATGTGGCCTTCGGTGCAGCGACCAAGGTCGTTCCCAAATATATCTCACCGGCTGATCCAGCCGCGCGTTGGACTGGGGCTGACGGAGGTGCCGCCTATTTTGCCTATTCCACCAACTATATGGTCGATTTAGACAATGCCGTCATCGTGGACGTCGAACCGACAGCTCCGATCCGGCCCGCAGAAGCGCGCGCAGCAAGGGACATGATCGACCGTGTGCATGAGCGGTTTGGCATCAAACCTGACAAGCTGGTCGGCGACACTGGCTACGGGTCAGCCGAGATGTTGGGTTGGCTTGTGGAGGACCGTCAAATCGAACCCCACATTCCGGTTTGGGACAAATCAAAACGCACCGATGGCACATTCTCACGCGAAGATTTTACCTATGACCCTGTGGTCGACAATTACACATGCCCAAACGGCAAGGTGCTGCAAACCTATCGCCGGAAGTTCTCCAAGCCACGAAATCCCAACGGTGGCAAAGACGGGTTCATCAGATACCGCGCCTCCAAACATGACTGCAACGCATGCCCTTTGAAGCCGCAATGCTGCCCGAAAGACCACGGAAGACGCCTCATGCGATCCGTGCATGAAGCGGCAAGAGACGTCGCGCGCGATATCCGTAATACCGACGCTTACATGACCTCGTTCATTGAAAGGCGTAAAGTCGAGATGCTGTTCGCCCATCTCAAACGATACATCGGATTGCGGATGATGCGATTGCGAGGACCCAAAGGTGCAACTGAACAGTTCCAACTCGCCGCAACCGCCCAAAACCTCCGGAAACTGGCGAAGTTGGTGCCAGTACCAGCGCCAACGTGAAGGGAAATGGCGCTGACCCGCTTCTCGCTCAACATCGAGGCGGCCAAAGCACCGACTTCTTCAACAGTATCCGGACTTTGCTGCCGTTCAGTCAATGGTAGCGAATGTCTGGTCGCGGCGCATCGCGTGTTTCCATTCGAATTGCACATATAACGCTCAGGTACTTAAGCTTGGCGGTGAATTCTTCCAAAAAGTGCCCAGGAATCGTAATCGGCGCGCAAAGCCGCAGCAATGTGGCAGAATGGTCATTCTACTTAACAAATATCGTTTGGGGTCAGAGCGGCGGCTGAACGCTAGGTTTCCGACGCGCGCGGTTG
>JAOUMG010000124.1 GCA_029881635.1 Paracoccaceae bacterium
GCCTGCTTCATGCCGATCAGCAAACGCCGTTCGCGCACTCGGGTTCCTGTTAATGCTGATCGCGCCACGGCACCCTCGAAAGCCAGAGCATTACCTCTATCATGGATAGAGGTTTACAGGTTTTTACTGATTATCCAAGGATTTGGTTTGCGCTTTTCCGAAGTTCAGCAGTTCGGGGGTGCTACATCCAATGTCCGCTCGACAACAGGACGGCCATCCACGCATTCGGTCAACTTCGGCTTGTTGCGATCGCATCCGGCCAGGCCCGCCAGAAAAACCAGCGTCAAGAGCCCTGCGCCGCGCCCGGTTTTTACAGTTTTACTGGTTCTGCCCATCGTTATCACCCGTCACTGCGGGGCAACATCCATGCCCCCATCCACCCCGAGATAGACCGCGAACCGCGCCTGAGCGCAAGCAAAAAGGGCAAAGCGAGGCTCTTGACCCAGATCACTTCGACGACACGGATACATGCAATATTCGCCTGCACAAAGGCAAAGGCGTGTTCCGTGAATCTGAACCGGATTTTCAGGTATCAAGGTGCGCTCTGTTCTTGTCTATCCTGGCAGCCACATGCCCCGCCTTCTCGGACCATACGGCTGCCTTTCCAGGAAAGGATATCCAGATGAAAAAGAAATTCCTGATGATCAATGGTGCGCTGATCCTCGCGCTCGCCGCCTGCGATCCAGTGACACCACAAGATCGGATCATCGTCGGTGGCCTCACCGGTGCCGCCATAGGCGGTTTGACGGCCAAGGCACTTGAAGGTGACGATGACTGGGTGATTATCGGCGCTCTGGCCGGGGCCACCATCGGCACGCTCGTCGCCCGCCACCGCGAAACCAACCGATGCGCCTACGCACGCGGCGACGGCACCTATTATACCCGCTCCTGCAGTTAGCAGTGGCATTCGTGGCGCCCAGTCGGCCTGGGCGCCTCACCTGCCGTGGTCAATGCGACCGCTCTCAACAGCTGGGTGGCGTTAGGTCGGCTGTCCGCGAAAGATCACCAACACCTTCCTCGCATTCTTCCAGCGGCGGTTTTTCGCAAGCCGCCAGAACCGCCAGCGATGCTCCAAGGAACAGGGCCAATCCTACCCTGCGCCAGTTCCATTCCCCTGTCGCACTCATGTATTCGCTCCTTTCGGACTGACCTACCCCGCCCGTAAATGTGTTCAGTGCACATCCGGCGCGACAGGTGGCAACCCTCGCATGTTGTTCACAGCGACAGCTTGCCAGCACCGCATTCCCGCGCCTTGATGCGGATCAATCGCGCAAAAGGAAAGGCGCGCAGGACCTGGTCCCACGCGCCCCATTCCCAAGACTGCAATAGGGTTATTGCAGCGCCTTGTCGGTGATCTGGCTCGTCCACGCACCTTCCGGCGCTTTTGAGATCACCGGATCCGATCCGCCGCCCAAAAGCGTCGCCACGGTCCGCTCATAATCGGCCTCATCCAGCGCCCCGTTCGATCCTGCCGTCAGCTTGGCAATCTCGCCCATCATCCGCTTTTGATGGGTTTCGGTCTGGGCACCCGTCTCGTCATTGTCCAGAACGATCATCGCGGCATCATCGGGATTTTCCTCGGCCCATTTCCAGCCCTTCATCGAGGCCCGCACAAAGCGCACCATCTTGTCTTCAAAGGCCGGGTCAGCCAGCTTGTCTTCCAGCACGTAAAGCCCGTCTTCCAGCGTCGCCACACCTTCATCTTCGTATTTGAAGGTCACGAGATCCTCGGGCGCGATCCCGGCATCGATGATCTGCCAGTATTCATTATAGGTCATCGTCGACACGCAGGCTGCCTGCTTTTGCAAGATCGGATCGACGTTGAAACCCTGTTTGAGCACTTCGACCCCATCGGCACCGCCGGTGGTCGGAATACCCAATGTCGCCATCCAGCTCAGGAACGGATATTCGTTGCCAAAGAACCAGACACCCAGCGTCTTGCCCTTGAAATCATCGGGCGAGGTGATGCCGGTTTCCTTGAGGCATGTCAGCATCATGCCTGAGGATTTGAACGGCTGGGCGATATTGACCAGCGGCAACCCCTTTTCACGCGCCGCCAGCGCCGACGGCATCCAGTCGATCACTACATCGGCGCCACCGCCCGCGACCACCTGGGTTGGTGCGATATCCGGTCCCCCCGGCTTGATCGTCACATTCAGACCTTCCTCGTCGTAAAAGCCCTTGTCCTTGGCGACGAAATAGCCGGCAAATTGTGCCTGCGTCACCCATTTGAGCTGCAGCGTCACATCATCTGCGGCCTGTGCTGCAGTGGCCATCAACCCCGCCGCCAGAACCGAAGTCAAAAACGTCTTCATAGTCACAACCTCCATGTTGTTATCTTCTCCCCCTTTGCGAGGGATGCCAAAAGGTGACGGCTTTCTCGATCCCCGCCACCAACCCGTAAAATGCCGAACCGGCCAGCGCCGCCACGGCAATCTCCGCCCAGACCAGATCGAGCGACAATTGCCCGACGGCTGTCGAAATCCGAAACCCCATGCCCCGCGTAGGCGAGCCGAAGAACTCCGCCACAATAGCGCCGATCAGCGCCAGTGTCGTGGCGATTTTCAATCCGTTGAAGATGAATGGCATCGCCGCAGGCAGCCGCAGTTTCAACAAGGTCTGCCCATATCCCGCCGACCATGTCGCCATCTGATCGCGCTGCATCCGGTCGCTGGCGGCCAATCCCGCCACGGTGTTCACCAGCACCGGAAAAAACACCATCACCACCACAACCGCCGCCTTGGACTGCCAGTCAAATCCAAACCACATGACCAGTATCGGCGCGATGCCCACGACCGGCAATGCGGCCACGAAATTGCCCACCGGCAACAACCCGCGCTGCAAGAAGGGTGACCGGTCAATGGCAATCGCCATCAACACCGCCGCCCCGCATCCGATGACATAGCCTGAAAGCGCACCCTTCAGGATCGTTTGAACGAAATCCTCGCGCAGGATCGCCAGCGACGCCCAGATCGTCGCCCAGATCGCCGATGGCGCGGGCAGGATCACCCCGGGCACCTGCAAACCCCGTACGATACCTTCCCACAAGATCAGCAGCGTCACTCCGAAAAGTCCTGGAATGAACAGCCGCACCATCCTGGTGCGTGCCACCGGCTGCTTGGCCAGCCAGACATTGAAGGCCCAGGCCGCCAGCCAGAAGATCACCGCCCCCCAAAGCCAGCTCATCGCACCATTCCCATGCGCTTCAGCGTGCGCCTTTCCAGAACCCCGATGATCATCACCAAAAGTGCCGCCAGAATCGCTGCGGTGAAAAGCGCCGACCATATCTGAATGGTCTGCCCGTAATAGCTCCCCGACAGCAGCCGCGCGCCAAGACCCGACGAGGCACCCGCCGGCAATTCGCCGACGATCGCACCCACCAGGGACGCGGCCACCGAGACCTTCAGAGAGGCAAAGAGATAGGGCATGGACGCGGGCAACCGCAACTTCCAGAACATCTGGCCGCGCGTGGCATTATAGGTGCGCATCTGGTCCAGCTGCATATGATCAGGGCTGCGCAATCCCTTGACCATCCCGACCACGACCGGAAAGAAGGAAAGATAGGCCGAGATCATCGCCTTGGGCAAAAGCCCCGTGATCCCCAAGGAGGCCAGCACCACGATCACCATCGGCGCAATCGCCAGAATGGGAATGGTCTGCGACGCAATCGCCCAAGGCATCACCGACATATCCATCGCCCGGTTATGCACGATCCCCACCGCCAGCAATATCCCCGCACCGGTACCGATGGCAAATCCCAAAAGTGTCGCCGAGAGCGTCACCCAGCCATGATAGACCAGCGACCGCTTCGAGGTGACCTTCTGCCCCAAAAGCCCGTCCCAGAGCCCGCCCGCCACCTGATGCGGCGCAGGCAGCACCGGGCGCTCTTGGCTCAAGGTATCGGTCACGACCTCGGGTAATGAAACCTCCACCCCGGCCCGTGCGGCCTGATCATAGGTCCATTGCGCGTTCAACCAAACGGTCGCGCCGTACCAAAGAACGACAATCGCGCCCAGAACCGTCAGGATGGGCAATACCGATCTCATGCTGGTCTCCGCCACAGGACCCTGACATCGGGCAGGCCTTTGGCGCGCACGCCCCCTGCCCGCACGGCCCTGCCCGCAAATCCTCTCCCCCCGGCGGACCAGGCTGCTTTCTTCTTTTCCAAAATATTCTCGGGGGGCGACCCCGGCACTGCCGGGGTCCGGGGGGCAGACAGCCCCCCGCCTTCGCGCCTCAAGGGGCGCATATTTGTCGGGACGCTGTCGGGACGGATGCCCGACGCATAACCGACGGATGCCAGCCCCCTTTCAGACCTCATCGCCATGCCCCGCCCTGAGGCCTTCGCGCACCCGGTGCGCGATGGCGATGAACTCCGCAGAGTCGCGGATATCAAGCGGGCGTTCCTTGGGCAGCGTGCTTTCGATCACATCGGTAATCCGGCCCGGACGGGGGCTCATCACCACGATCTTGGTCGACAGATACACCGCCTCGGGGATCGAATGGGTCACAAAACCGATGGTCTTTTCCGTCCGCGCCCAGAGCTTCAAAAGCTCTTCATTGAGGTGATCACGCACAATCTCGTCAAGCGCCCCGAAAGGCTCATCCATCAACAGGATATCGGCATCAAAGGCCAGCGCCCGCGCGATGGAGGCGCGCTGCTGCATACCCCCCGACAATTGCCAGGGGAATTTCTTGCCAAAGCCTTCAAGGTCGACAAGTGCCAGCACCTTCTCCACCCGCTCGGCCTGTTCGGACTTGGAAAACCCCATGATTTCAAGGGGTAGCCGCACGTTCCCGGCAATCGTGCGCCACGGATAAAGCCCCGCCGCCTGAAACACATAGCCATAAGCCCGTGCCCGCCGCGCCGCATCCGCACTCATCCCGTTGACGGTCAGCGTCCCCGCCGTGGGTGTTTCCAGCGCCGCGATACAGCGCAGGAATGTCGTCTTGCCGCAGCCGGACGGACCGATGAAGCTGACAAACTCGCCTTTGGCAATGCTCAGCGACACGTCTTTCAGCGCATGAACCGGCCCGTCATTCGTGTCGAATGTCAGGCTCAGATCGCTGGCCTCGATGACCGTGGCCGCTGATACCATGGTATCTTTCATTCAGACCCCGCTCGCCGGAATGCCCGTCCGCTCCACGGGCCTTGGCGCGGTCAGTTCCTTCCAGGCCGACAGCGCCTTGTTGACGGTGCCGTTCGGTTCGCGCCCGACAAAACGTCCATGACCCTCGCGGGTCTCGACCTTGCCGTCATTCACCGCCACAACACCCCGGCTGAGCGTATAGCGCGGCAGGCCCTTGACCTTCTTGCCCTCGAACACATTGTAATCGATCGCCGATTGCTGCTTCTTGGCGCTGATGGTCTTGGTCCTTTCAGGATCCCAGACCACCAGATCGGCATCCGCGCCCACCAGGACCGCGCCTTTTTTCGGATAGCAATTCAATATCTTGGCGATGTTCGTTGAAGTGACGGCAACGAATTCGTTCGGTGTCAGCCGGCCGGTATTCACCCCATGCGTCCAAAGCATCGGCATCCGGTCCTCCAACCCGCCCGTGCCATTGGGGATCTTGGTGAAATCCCCCACGCCGAACCGCTTCTGCTCGGTAGTAAAGGCGCAGTGATCGGTGGCCACCACGGACAACGACCCTGACTGCAGGCCGGCCCAGAGGCTGTCCTGATGATGCTTGCTGCGGAAGGGCGGCGACATGACGCGCCGCGCCGCATGGTCCCAGTCCTTGTTGAAATACTCGCTCTCATCCAGCGTCAGGTGCTGGATCAGCGGCTCGCCCCAGACCCGCTTGCCCTGCATCCGGGCGCGGCGGATCGCCTCGTGGCTTTCCTCGCAGCTCGTATGCACCACGTAAAGCGGCACGCCCGCCATATCGGCGATCATGATGGCGCGGTTTGTGGCCTCACCCTCGACCTGCGGGGGGCGGGAATAGGCATGCGCCTCAGGCCCGGTATTGCCCTCGGCCAGCAATTTCGCCGAAAGCTCCGCCACCACATCGCCGTTTTCGGCATGAACCAGCGGAATGGCCCCCAGTTCGGCGCAGCGCCGGAAGCTCGCGTATAACTCATCGTCATTGACCATGAGAGCACCCTTATAAGCCATGAAATGCTTGAAGGTGTTGATGCCGTTTTCCTTGACCACGGTCTTCATATCCTCAAAGACCTTTTCACCCCACCAGGTGATGGCCATGTGATAGGAGTAATCGCAATTGGCACGGCCCGATTTGTTATGCCACATCTGCAACCCGTCGATCAGCCCCTGCCCCGGACTGGGCAGCACGAAATCGACGACCATCGTGGTGCCACCGGCCAGTGCGGCGCGGGTGCCGCTTTCAAAGTCGTCAGAGGAATAGGTGCCCATGAAGGGCATCTCCAGATGCGTATGGGG
>JAOUMG010000125.1 GCA_029881635.1 Paracoccaceae bacterium
CGCCGTCCGTGCCAGTATTCATCGTTGCATGTTCGCGGATGCGGTTCCGCTTGCCGATGATCAGTTGTGTCTTCTCGCCGCTGAATTTCAGATCCTGCGGAATCTCTCCCAAGACCGCAAAGGGGAAAACCACCGTGTCATCACCAACATCGGTACAGCCGGTGATCACCGCATGGTTTTTGACCTCAACCCGTTCGGCCAGGCGCACCGAACCGCCCACCATCGCGAAGGGGCCGATAACACACCCTGCCCCGATCTCGGCGCCGGATTCCACATGGGCCTTTTCGTGGATTTGCGCGCTGGGATGAATGCGCATCCTAGTCCCTGAGATCCATCATCGCCGTAACCTCAGCCTCACAGGCCAGTTCATCGCCCACCATTGCACGTCCGTGGAACTTCCAGATTTTGCCACCACCGCGTTTGACCGTCATGTGGAGCTCCAGCACATCCCCAGGCACCACCATTCGGCGAAATTTACATGCATCGATCGACAAGAAATATGTCAGAAGATCACGGCCAACGACGTCCATCGATATGCCGACGAGAACAGCCGCGGATTGCGCCATCGCCTCGACAATCGTGACACCCGGCATGATCGGCTTGGCCGGGAAATGGCCCTGAAAATGCGGCTCGTTAAAGGTGACGTTCTTGATGCCAACGCAGCCTTTGTTTGGGACGATATCACGCACCTTGTCGATCAGCAAAAAAGGATAGCGATGCGGAATGATGCGCTGGATCAGGTGAATATCGGCCTCGGTGATCGCGGCGTCGGTCATATGTGCTCCCTCCCTGGGGCATCGGTGCTGCCCGGAGCCACAATGGCCAGTTCCGAGAGCGCGGTCAGATCGCGTCTTGCTAGCAACTGGACGGCTGACTGGCAAGACCGGCGACGGTCGTCAGTTGCCGTCATTCGTTCCATTGTTGGCGGGAGGCATGCTATCGGTTCCTTGGGTTGTCTCATTGGCACCAGCACCCAGTTTCTCATCCGCACGCGCAAGCAGCTCATCAGTTACATCTATGACATCCGCTGCTATGAAAATTGCCCTTGCATCCAGAATGACGACCGCACCGCGTTGCTGCATGACCTCGCCCAAAATAGGAAAGACCGCCTGAAAAAATTTCTGCCGTTCAGAATCGAGAATTCTACCAACATCGCGGGCTTTGCCATCCTGAACCCGCCGGATTTCGGTAACGCGTTCATCAAAGGCATCTGCGGCTGCTCGAAATTCGTCCATTGGCATCGTTTCGCGCTGTTCGGTCAGCGACTTTTCTTCAGCCGTAAGTTCAGCCTCAATCCGGCGATTTTCTGCAGCCAGTTCAGTAGAAACCACATCCAGTTCCGCCTTGGCCCGTTTGCCCCAGGCGGATTCCAAAAAAAGACGTTCTTGATCAAGGGTCAAGATCGGGCTGCGGATATCACTTGGGGATTGCTGCGCCAGACACATCCCCGTCGCTGCGACAAGAGCTGCCACCAAAGCGACTGCCCTCAGTAAGCCAAACATCAGAAGCGCGTCGAAACGGTCAAGTCAAAACTCTGCTCATCGTCATAGCTTTCCTTGTCCAGCGCCTTGGAAAAGTTAAAGCGCAATGGCCCAAGGGCGGTTGTCCAGAAAAGCGAAAACCCAACTGACGAACGAATATGCCGGTCATCGTCGATCAATCCACCAAGGTTGTCATCCAACCCCCAGACAGACCCGATATCGGCAAAAAGCCCACCCGAAAGCCCGTATTCTTCCGGAAGACCCAGCGGAAACTCTGCCTCAAGTCGCAACGCGGCAAAGTAATTGCCGCCGACAGCATCCTGATTGGTCACGGTAAGGTCACGCGGACCAATGCCGTTTGGCGCAAAGCCGCGAATGGCTCCATTGCCGGAAAAACGGTCAAGCAGTCGGCTGTTGCCGTTGCGGGTGTAGACCCCGCCGCCTTCCAGCTCCGCACGCAACGTAACCTCTTCACGAAACACCTTGGTCTGAACCGTGGCCTTGGCCGTTGTCGTGACCGAGTCGATGTCGCCGCCGAATCCCGCAAAATCCTGCCCGAACTGAAACGCCATGCTGGTTGTCGGGTTCAGCCCGCCAAGGCGGGTGTCGTAGGAATAGGAATATCCAAGCGAACTGGTCAGTTCGCTGCCACGGCTTTGTTCAGTAACCAGCAACGCCGAGGAAAGAACAGGATCTACATCAAAAATCTTGTCGCTAGCCAATTTGTAACGCAGTTCCAACCGGCCAAACTCGCTGACGGGGAATTCGATCGACGGGGAAATACCGATACGTGTGGTGGAATACTCCGAGTTATCGTTGTCCGAAGTGTCATAATACGCATTGAACCGGAAACGGAGGTCGCGATCCAAAAATGCTGGTTCAACAAATGTGACAGAGTTTCGCTTGGTATCGGTTCCCACGGCAATATTGACGCCGACAATCTGGCCTCGACCGAGGAAATTTTCCTCGGTCAAACCGACATTAAACCCGACACCATTGGATGTTGAATAGCTGGCACCAAATGTCAGCGAACCCGTCGGTTTTTCTTCCACATTCACATCGACAATAACCTGATCCGGTGATGTTCCTTGCTTGGCCTCAACATCCGCGGTCGCAAAATAATCCAACGCTCGCGTCCGTTCCGCCGCCTGACGGATTTCGCGCGGGTTGAATGGATCCCCCTCGACGGAGCGGAACTGGCGACGAATGACTTTGTCGAGCGTCGTCGCGTTACCCTCGATATCGATGCGTTCGACGAAAACTCTTGGCCCCTTGGTCACAGCGAAAACCACATCCAAGGTCTGGTTGCTTTCATTACGGGTAATGCGCGGCACGATATTGACGAAGTTCACGCCCTGTTTCAACGCCACCGCTTCCATCCTGCTGATCGTCGTGTCGATGGCAAGCGGGGAATAGACAACGCCCGGACGGATACGTACCGCTGCCGCATATTCAGCGACATCAACACCTTCATATTCGCTGACAGCTGTGACATTGCCGAACTTGTAGCTCAGCCCCTCGCGGATGTTGAAAGTCAGGAAAAACGCATCGCGTTCGCGCGAAAATTCGGAGGCCGCGCTCAGCACCTGAAAATCGATAAATCCGCGTGCGCGGTAGAAATCGGTCAGAAGCTGTTTGTCGAACTCGATCCGGTCGGCAACGAATGTGTCACGTTGAATGATATTGCGCAAAAGCCCGGCCTGCTTGGTGCCCAGAACCTGACGCAGGCGACGATCTGAATAAGACCGGTTACCAGTGAACGACAACCGTTCAACTTCGGTCACTTTGCCTTCACGAATTTCGAAAACAAGGTCGACGCGGTTATCGCCGCGATCGATGATGCGCGGTTCAACTCGTGCAGCCAGGCGGCTGATTTCGGCATAGCCCTGTACAATCGCAGCCGCGTCCGCCTCGGCCTGACTGATGGAATAAACCCGACGCGACTGCGATTTGACGATCTTTGCCAGATCTTCGTCCTTGATCCTCTGGTTGCCCTCAAAGTTCACGATGTTGATGGTCGGGTTTTCAACCACACGGATGATCAGGGTGCCGCCCGATGGAACAAGTTCGACGCTGACAAAGAGACCGGACGCCGTCAGCCTTTGAAAAGCGTCATTCAGGCCAGCGCCCGAAATAGATTCGCCGCGACTGATTCCTGCAAATTTCACGATGGTTGCTGGTTCGATCCGGTCATTTCCTTCGACAACCACTTGCGAGAAGGAATAGTTCTGCGCGGATGCTGGCGTGAAGATAACGGCCAAACCGATTGTTAGCACAAAGAAAAAAGCTGCACGTTGCGCTGAGAATGTAGCGATTTTGCCTAAGCTCCAGATTAGCCGCTGCGCCAACATTCTTCGCCCCCCGGAAATATATTTTTTATGTCGATGCAATGTGACTAGCCCGAATGTTGAGGCTTGTCAAAAGGCTCGGCGCGGCCCCGTTAAGGACCGCGCCGAAGTCAACACGACGAGGGTAATTAGGCTTATTTCAATGCATATACTGGATTGCAGGACCCTGCATTTGGGTCAGTTCGGCACCGATCATCGCGCCGCCGGCCAAACCGACCACGATGGCCAGAGGAATCAGTATCCGATCAAGTCCGAGATCAAGAACGAGGGATAGCCCACGATAACTGCTCTGGATCATCTGCATGGGACTGATACCTTCTGCTGCGCTTGGTTGTACATGCCTCAAAACCTAGGCAGCGAATGTGTCAGCAATACGGCATTTCGCGGGCGTCATTGCGCCCAAAGGCCCGGTTTACCTGTGCCTCTGTCACTTGCAGAAAAGGTCGTTTGACAGGCCAAACAGCATCAAGGACAGCACCAGTGCCAGCCCCAGCCCCATGGCCACATTCATGACCCGGTCAGATGGCGGCCGCCCTGTAGCCCATTCATAGGCATGAAAGACAAGATGGCCCCCGTCGAGTACCGGAATGGGGAAAAGATTGAGCAAACCGATGGCGGTCGACAATGCCGCGACCAGCCATACGAAAGACATCAATCCCTCGCTGGCGGCCGCACCAGTGGCCTGGGCCATGCCGATCGGGCCATTGAGGTTGCAGGTGGATATCTTGCCCGCGATCATGCTCGACAATGCCGAAAAAGTTGTCTCGATGATGCCATAGGTTTGCTTGACCCCGATACTCAGCGCCTCGCCGAAACCTGGCGTTATGGTCGCCGGTTCAAACATGTAGCTGCCGGCAATACCGATCTGGTAACCGGTTTCCAGAGTGCCGTCTTCCTTTTGCACCGGTCGTTCGCGCGGGATCAGCGTGGCGTCGAATTCACTGCCATCGCGCCAGACCCGTAGCGCAACCGGCCCGCCAGCGCTGGCCTTGACGGCGTCTTGCAGGTTGGAGAACCTTGGTGTGGGCGTGCCATTGGCCAAAACGATCACATCGCCTTCGCGCAGACCTGCGTCAATGGCCGCGCTCTTGGGCAATACCGAAAGGATCAGCGTCGGAAAAAGCGGTGGGCCTTCGACGGTGATCCGGTTGCCGCCACGGTCAACCAGATAGACATAATCAGTGCCATAGGGCAGCGCATCAGCAGCTTTACCCAAACTGGCGTAATCCGGTGTTTCCGTACCGTTGAGGGCGAGTATCTTGTCGCCGGGTTGCAGCGGGTTTTCGACCGGCAAAGGCTTTACCGCGGCGATTTCGGGCGCATCTGTCGGCAGGCCGGTCGCAAAAAGCATGGTCGCGAAAACGGCGATTGACAGGATGAAGTTGAAAATCGGTCCCGCTGCAACCGTAGCCGCACGCGCCCACAGGGGCGCACCGTGCATGGTGTGACGTTTTTCCTCTGCCGAGAGTTTCGACATGGTTTCGCTATCGGCCCCCGCCGAGGCCGCGTTGGCATCGCCCAGAAATTTTACGTAACCACCAAAGGGAATGGCGGCGACCTGCCAGCGGGTGCCGCGTTTATCCACCCAGCTTGTCAGCCGGGGACCAAAGCCGATGGAAAACACTTCGGCATGAATGCCTGACCAGCGCCCGATGATGTAATGCCCGTACTCATGCACGGCGACGATGATCGACAGGGCAATTATGAAAACACCGGTCGTATAAAGAAAATCGCCGGATGATTGTAGAAGGGCAGGAAAATCCAAAACTCAGGTCCAGTCTTTGGTTGCGATCACATTACCAGCCAAACGGCGGGCTTCGCGGTCCATGTCGAGAACCATATCGAGGCTGAGAGGCGGTTTGCCAAGACCTGATTGCCCCGAAAGTTGATCAAGTACCTCTTCGACCACAGCAGCCATGGCTGAAAATCCGATGTTGCCCGCGATAAATCCATCAAGCGCCACCTCTTTGGCCGCATTGAAAGCGGCCCCGGCAAGCCCGCCTGTGGCCATCACATCCCGCGCCAGCCTCAGGGCCGGGTAACGGGCGGGATCGGGTTCGGCAAAGGTCAACTGACCGACCGAGGCCAGATCAAGCCGGGCTACGGGCAGATGGGTGCGGTCGGGCCAGTTCAACGCATAGCCAATCGCGTGCCGCATATCGGGTGCCCCGAGATGGCCGATCATGCCGCCATCGCGAAAACTGACCAATGCATGCAGCATCGATTCCTGATGCACCAGTACCTCGATCTGTTCTGGCTCAATTCCGAAGAATTCGCGGGTTTCGATGATCTCAAGCGCCTTGTTGAACATAGAGGCTGAATCGATGGTGATGCGCTGCCCCATCGCCCAGTTCGGATGCATGGAAGCCTCTTCCACCGTGGCCCGTGCCAGCCGTTCGAGCGGCCAGTCACGAAAAGCGCCGCCAGAGGCAGTAATTGTAATCCGTTCGACCGCTGCCATATCCTCGCCAACCAGCGCCTGAAACACTGCGGAATGTTCACTGTCAACT
>JAOUMG010000126.1 GCA_029881635.1 Paracoccaceae bacterium
TCCTCGGGCTGTTTGGACCAGAATACATCAAGGCACTTCCACTTCTGGCGATTTTCACTGTTCTGCCGCTGACCAATGCCTTGTTCGGGCCGTCCACAATGCTGCTGAACATTTCAGGTGTGGCATCACCAGTATTTTTCTGGGCTGGCGGGGGCATCGCCGCGATGGTGCTGCTGACCGCGATAGGCGGGCTTGTCGGCGGCATGATTTACGCAGCTATAGGAACGGCTGTGGGCTATTTTGTCATGCAAGCCGGTCTCTATGTCACCTGCCGGATCAGAGCCGGCATTGACGGGTCAATCCGAGCCGCAATCCTCACGGCGCCACGCGGCCAGACCTGATCGCATCAACGACGTTTGGTGTTTGCCTGATTGGCTCCGCTTGGAGCGAAACGTCGTGCTGCAACAAAGTCATACAACACCATTTGCACCCGAAGACCGAGAGCACTGTTAACAGCTCTTTCACGGATCCCTTCCAGTAACGCACGCAAGGATCCGGGTCGGCTGGCGAGATAACCAAGGTTGACCAATAGCGGCCCGATGATCGCTTCGATCTCAATGATTTCGTCTGGCCGCAGTTCTTCTTTCCAAGCTGACGCGCGGCTGGCAATCATCGGTGACCCGACATTGGCTTTCCATTCGTCCTCGAAGGACGACACCGTCTGCGTTGGCTGATTATGGTCGAGCATAACCCGATCATACCGCAATTCGATCCGGCGACAGACGTGCAGCAGGACATCTTCCGGACGGCTAATAAGATCTTCGTATTCGACACGCGTCACCTGTGCCGGATTGCTATCATGGGCGGAAATGGCAAAGCGCATATTGCGCGTCCATTGCCGTGCTAAAGTCGACAAATCTTTCGACGCCCAGTCCAATTTGCGAAGTGACGAAATAGCGGCCCGGCCATCCCGCACAATCCAGATAACATGTGCATCCGGCCACATAGCCAGAATGTCGTCGATATGGCGGATATGTACAGGCGTTTTCTCGACGATCCTGTGCCGTCCAGATTGCGTGAGCATGGCTATCAAAATCGCGTCGAACACGCCTTTTGGTGACATTTCAGCCCCGGCAAGTGCATCCCGAACCGCGACATGCTCCAGCGGCAGATGCCGCATCCGTGTTGCTTGCAGCCGTGAAGCTACGGCATCCGGACCCTTTGAATAATGCGGTGCAAGCGCGTAGCGGACCTCATTGAAAAAATGCGTTTCGGGTAGCGCGAGCACCTCTGGATTCCGTCCCAACATTGCGGCTAGCAAAGAAGTGCCCGAACGCGGATGGCCAACGATGAAAACAGGCGCATGCAAGACCGGTTCAGTACTGCTCATATTGTACTTTCCGCACAGGTGTTGGACCCTCTGGAAACGGATCGCGCCACCTCTTTCGTTTGTGCCCTTGCTTTGAGCCATGCGCCCAATCGCGCAACTGGATAAGTTGACGCGCCAACAAGCAGGAAAATTAGGTTGCGCTGCACAAAACCGGGCTCGCCAACGTCCGCGAAAAGAACCCAGCAATACAAGAAAAGCACGTGATATGCGTAGACCCAGATCGAGTGCTGCCCAATAAGAATGAGAAAGGGTAGTCGGAAAAAACCGTTCAGACCGTGCGAGGCAGCGCGTATTGTAGCGAACCTGGACTCGCTTCCAGCCAGCAAGAGCCATGCCAGCAGATAGGCCTCAATCACAAAGCTCGCCACGAAAATAATCGGCAATTGATACCGGCGACCACTTCCTGCGAGCGATCCCGCAAGAAAATCAGCAAAGCCGAGATTTTCGGCTATGTCCAGAACAGCGAACAGGAATGCGGCCCCCAGAACAATCGGCAACAGCCGGGCACATTTCTTGCTGGTGAAATGGCTTAGGTCTAATTGACCTTCGACACTTTTGTATCCCAAAACAAGGCCGGCTACGTAAAGCACCTGCCACGCGAACACGCTGAAGTTGGTTCCGACCAGAACGTCAATGTCATATGCAGCCAATACGATCCCGACAGAGTCAAGGAACAGCCCCGGCAATCCCGTTTGTGCGAGAAACCAGAAAAGCACTGATACTGTGACAACCTGCAATCCATGACCACGAGATAGGGACCAAAGGATCACCGGGGTAACCGCCATCAATATGATGTAGAGCGGCAAGATATTGATGAATGGTGCGGCCGTTAGGAGGCCAAGAGAGGTCATTGGATAAGCAATGGGGTGCTCGACGAAAGCCGCAAACATGCCGTCGCGTGTCGTGCCATCCCAGAATGCCAGCGCAAGCAGCGTTACGCTAATGACCAACACCGCCTGATAGAGATATATCTTTCTACAGCGTCGAAGCACAGACCGGAACATCGACGCAACGCCGTCGCGGATCAGCCTGCGCCCGTAAGCAATGCCTACGGTAACCCCGGACAAGAAAACAAATCCCTGCGCATCTTCCACATATCCGAAGTAATGAAATTTCAGATACTGCAGTTCTGCGGGGTAAAGCACTGCGAAATGTGTAGTAACCATGAAAACCATGAACATGCCCCGAAGGCCGTCGAGACCTGTCAACCGCATTGTCGGTTCACCCTGCATTGTCTGCCCCGTTACCATTTTTCGACACGCTACGTCGCCGCATTTCGATTTGCGCAGAGACTGCGAATGCGATCAGGATGACGATCATATTGCTGTGCTGGCCATGCAGCAGGGGATTGAACAATGCAACGCCGATGGCGCTCGCGAGTATTGCCAGCATCATCGCAGCATCGACACCTCGGTGTGCTAGGTAATAGCGGACATAAGCCGTTGCGATCGTGCCAAGTGAGACGGAAATTGCGATCAGGCCGGGAACGCCCATTCCGACCCAGATATCCAGAATGAAATTATGAAAGCTGATCAACCCACTTCCGAAAGCTCGTTGAATTTGGTCCACTGCGAGAAACCTGTCGCTGTCCCAATAGGCGTCAAATCCCACGCCGAGCCAAGGCTGTGCCCCGATCTGTCGGAAGGCGATATCCCACAAGAAAGTGCGGCCCGTTAGGTTCGAACTCTTGCCGAGCAATTCCAGTACTTCATCGGCAGGGTTAAAATTGCCAAAGGCAAACAACGCAAAAAGAGCAAGAATTGCCAGACCACTGGCAGCGAACATAGCAAGCCGGAAACTTGCCCGGTAACCGTGCATTGTCAACACCACGAAAAGGCCACAGGAACCAAGCATGAAAATCATTGATGTCGCCGATTCTGACAACAGCAGCGACAGCGTGGCCATCACGAACACACCCAGCAAAACTAAGCTTCGCAGAGGCCGGGACCGTCCGCCGACAAACAGCCCCAATGCGGCCAAACCTAGCAGCAAGGACATCCGCCCAAGCGTGTTTTTGTTGCCAAAGATACCAAGTAGCCCACCGGCGTAGGAATAGACTTCGCCGAACATGCCAGTTGCCCAGTTAACAAGCGAAAGCGCGATAAGTGGCGACAGTGCTAGCACCATAATCAGCGCAATCTCGCCCGGGCGATAACGCCAGCCGATCCAGAAACCGGCGAGGTAGGTCACCGTCAGCTGGATTGCCGAATATGACGAATGGGACGGCGCCAGTGACCATGTTGCCGATAGGAATGCGATGACCGGAAACGTGAGTATGGTGATATTGTCACGCAGCACTGAAGAGAGCGCGCGCAGGTTCGTTGCTAGCTGGAGGCCGACCATTGCATAAATCAGAACCCACAAAAACAACGGTGGCGCAAACCGGTAGACGCCCTGGCTGCCGGCCACGATGATTAGAATGGCCAGCATCAGATCAAAGGCCGCCAATAGCACCACTATTGATGCCACGTTGCGTCGCAAGCCCCGTGCGTAAGGGATCTCGGATAGATTTGCCATGACACCTACTGTCACCCGCCACCTCCAAATTCAAAGTTCTCAGCGCTCAGGTCGGTGACGAGCAGATTCTGGAAAATGATCGTTTGTGAAGCTTCTGGTTGTCGCGTGTCGATGAGCCACACGTCTTGGCCCACCTGATCCAAACGATCCAATGCTTTATCCGCAGTGTTGAAAGACCATTGTTCCATAACGACAACATCATCTGGTTGGAAATCCGTAAGCAGTTTTGAACCCTTCCCACCGGCAATGACAAAACGGTCGGCACCACCACCGCCGGTCAGAATGTCAAATCCGGCTTTAGGGTAGAACGTCTGGCTTTTGGCAGAGCCAATCAGCACGTCATCTGTCGGCCCACCCTGAAGTTGAACCTGATCAGAGGTAACTCGGTTTTGCGGCGTCAACGCATAGATCTTGACATAGTCAACCGCGAAGTCTTGGCTAAAGGTCTCTGAATCCAATGCCGGATCGGGGTCGCCCGCCCAAGAGCCACCGATCTGGTCGTTGATAATGACTGACATTGGTCCGTTCACGTCCCGCGGTGTCGGGCTTCGGTAGATTTCGGTCAGTTCATTTCCAGATGGCCCAAACCACCAGATGATTTCCTCTGGTGTCCAGGACAGGCCATAGACGTTGAACTCGTCGAATATGTCGCGCCCGAATTCTTGCCCGACATCGACGGATTTGGCGAAGGTGTATCTCGGTCCAATTTGTCTTTCGCGCCGAATTGCCGCCTTCGGCGCACCGTCCATCAGATCGAAAGGGTTCAACAAGGTTGGCTCAGGTGTGTGGGTCCCATCGGCTGCGATTTCGTCAAAATGAACGCGCAGATGTATCCGGTTGTCCACCGCTTTGGATGTGCCTACGCCGTTTTCCCGACCCAAAACCTCGAAAATATCTATCTCGGGTGGCCAGCCGTTAACTGCAGGCGTCAACCAAAAGGCGGGCCAGTGGCCGCGCCCTTCGGGCAGCCGGGCCCGCATTTCAAAATATCCGTAGGTTTGTGCCCAACTCGCACGGGTTGACAGCATACCAGTGAAATATCGAACCTGTTTTACCGCCTCTGCCGAGTATCCTGCTCGTTTCAACAAGCTTCGGACATCGGCGAGATCATCTGCCGGGATAGGCGCGGCTGAGATGCTGAGCTGGCCGTTCTCTACCTTGAACGGATCCAACCCCAGGGGACTGCCATCCTGTCGCAGCATCGATGGATTGACATAAAGCGACGGCGGGCCATTGCCAACGTATCTCTCGCGCCGCGGAAAGTCTTTCCAGACTCCGCTTCGCCCGTCGAAACGACTGAACGGACTGTTGAATTCCTCAATCAAAACGGGTGTGAACTTGGAAAGGTCCGGCCCGGCATAGGATGGCGCAGCGCAGGTCAGTACCAGCGAGCAGACCATGATCTTTTGAAAGGTCAGACACACCACTGGCTGAACTCCCTGCCGGAAATTTCACGAAACCGCCGGGCATCGGTGCGAAGCAGATCGGTGACCTTGTCTAACAACTCTCGATTCAATTCGGGTGCTAGGTCAGGTTTGCGCAAGGAATAGGCCTTACGGACGAGATTGCGGGTAGATTTCGGGATGAAGTGATCACATCTGCGCACCAGGCTCGACCGTGCGATGCGCTTCAAAGCACTTGGGATGCGCGCCACCTCATCGGCTGTATTCGCCGGAAGCTCAGGCTGCATTGTCCTTCGGTCGATCCGTAAAAAATCGGCGACTTGATCTGCGACGATTTGCGGCGCGGCACACAGCTCATCGAAATCGAGGAAGAGGAATTGGCGACTGTCAAAATGGGCAAGATATTGATCGATCTGCGCACCGTATCGGCTGCACTCGATCATGTGGCGACCATTGTCGCTGGTCAGTAACCCTGCTGGTTCGACCCGCATATGACCAAAAGTCCAGGAATGGCGGTAATGGGACGCAAAACGCGCGACCGGGTCGCGGGCGATGAATAGGAACATTGCATCCGGCGCAACATTCGCGATCCGTTCCGGCACGCCGGGGAAGATATCGTACTTGGTATAGTTGGGTGAAGCTTCACCCAAGAGCGGACGACCGAGGTCAAACTGGCGCTGATACCATGCCTCGCCCAAAACGTGGTTTTTCTCTGCAATAAAATAGTCAGTTTCCTTGATTCTTGACATGCCTATCTGGTCGAATTGCGCCAGATAGCTGCAAATAGTTGTCGTGCCCGCTTTCATTGCACCAATTACGAAAAAGTCGGGTGCGAAAACATCGGTACGCCGCGCCGGAAATACTTGCCGATTGCTGGGGGATGGGCTCGAACAAGCAGCGATTGAGGAATGCCGCGATGCAACAATAACCTGACCAGTCTTCGAGGTCGTCATCGGTGTATTGCCAAGCGTTGGGCGGACGCTCTCAGGTCTCATACCAGGCGGGCCCCATGCTAGGACGGGAACGGTAGGCACGGACCCGACGATAGGTAAAATAAAAAGCGACCTTGCGTAACGTAAAC
>JAOUMG010000127.1 GCA_029881635.1 Paracoccaceae bacterium
GTGCGACAAGACCTGCGAGAAGGGCGGCAAAGACAAGGGCCTCGACCATGCCGAATGGGATGAAAAGCGCGGCCAACAGCCCGGCGGCAAACCCGTAAAGCCAGCGCCCAAACTGTGTCGCGGCCGAGGCCGCCGGATCGGCGACAAGGAAGGTGGCGGCGAAAATCGCAGTCAAGGCAAGCTCGACCCCGGGCAGCGTTCCGGCATTCATGAAAAACCCGACTGACAGGCCAAGGGCCAGCGCGACAACCACTCGCCAGAAGGCAAGCCCGACGGCCAGCAGAAGCGCGAGCCCCGGCAGCGTCGCATAGCCAAGGGTAGGGCTTGGCACTGGCAGGGTCGTGCCGGGGAAAGCGAAGATCAGGAAGGCCAGCGTCACGGCAGCAGCATTCAAAAAACCGAAGCCGCGCCCACCAAAGACCTGTTCGCCAATGACAAGGCCGAAGCTGAGCGCCAGCGCGAGCTGCCAGAGTGGCAAATCGGGCGTGACCATGATGGTCACGATCAATGCGGTCGGAAGACTGTGCCATGACGGGGGCTGGTGCCGAACCCGGGTAAAGATCAGATCCCAGAAGAGGCTGACAGCCAGCGCGGCGGCAATAGGTTTCAGCCCCTCGGGGCCGCGCTCGGTCAGGGTTACAGCAAGGGGCGGAGTTAAGGCGCTGATCAGGGCCAGCGTGACCTGCCAGTGGTAGCGGAGCGCAATCATCCGGCTGCGTCCATCATGTTCAGTATCTGCCGCAACCTCGCACCGTAGTCGGTGCCGCTGGTGCAAAGATACTGGGCGTGAATGAGGTCTTCCTCGATCATATCCCGGCCGCCGAGCCGCTCGACCCCGTCGATATCTCCTGCGGCCAAAGCCCTGAGAAACGGGACAACCGGAATACCCGGCGGCAGGCATGCATCGAGTGCAGCATGAGGCAGGATTGCCCGGGGCGTGCTGCCGGGCCTGCCAAAAACCCGATGTATGAATGAGCCGCCGCGTTCGGCAGTACGCGCAGCCTGTGTATCGTAACGGCCTAACCAATGTGCCTGCTTGTCGCCGATTGCCGGCCCGGAAACTGACATCTCGGATCCCGCAGGATGCCCGCCGAACAGTTCAGGCAGGCTTGCGCCCAGGATCGTGCGTGAAAGCTCAGGCGTTGCGGCAGGCGTTGCTTGCAGCGCCACGATCCGGTCGCCCTGATAGTGTCCTGTCATCAGCAGATGACCGATGGCGACAACATCCTGCCAACCGATGGACCAGACAGGCCGACCGTGGGTTGGCCCGTGGAGACGGGCAATTTGATACGTTGCCATGGACGATTGCCGGCGCGGCGGGAAATGGGTGATCCGAACACGGTCCCTCTCGGGCAAAGGCAGGGTCAGGCTTTCAGAGATACAGGCATGGACTGCTCCATCCGTCAGACCTGCCAGCGCATTCAACCCCTCGCCAAACAGTTCGTTACATTCGGCAAGGAGCGCGGCCGGGTCAGGCGCGCCGTCATATCCGGCCATCGCGTGAACGAAGATAGCCTCGGGCCGTGCCCCCGGCGCCGGAATACGGCCGAAAGGACGGCTTCGGAATGCGGGCCAAAGGCCCCGCGACAAAAGCAGATGGCGGACGTCGCCGTCGATCTGCACAGTTTGCGGGGCGGTCCCGCCGGGCGCCTCGTCGGGCTCAAGGTCTAGGACCAGCGCTGACAGGCGCCGTCCCGGCCCGAGGTTGATCTTCTTGACCTGCCCACGGGCAGGCGCAACGAAAACCACCTCGGGGTGTTTGCGGTTGCTGAACAGCACTTCACCGGTGGCAACCCTGTCACCTTCCCGCACCCGGAGATCCAGGCGCAGGTCGGGATAGTCGCTGCCAAGCAGGGCGACCGAATGTGGAAGGGTCAACCGCCCAACCGGACCGCCCACGGCCCTAATCCGTGGACCAAATCTGATGTTGGCAAGACGCATCTGAGACATCCAGGATATGTGCTTTACCGAACATGAACAGGTCTGATCAGTGGCGCCTTGATGCGTGTCAAAGACCTGCGAGTAAGATGCGCCAGAATGGTCGTGCATCCATTTCATGGCCGTGTCCGGCCAATTCAGACAGGAGTTTCGTCCTATGACCGCAATTCGTACCTTGGTCGCGTCCTGCCTTATCTTCGCAGCATCTTTCTCTACGGCTCCGGCGCAGGAAACGGTTTCTTCCCTCGTTGAAGCGGTCGAGGCGTGGCTGGCCTCGCCCCATGCGCAACGCGGATCGGAGGCGTTCACGCACTGGAACGAAGAAGGCGAGATCCCGGCGCAATGCGCCACCTGTCATTCGAGTATCGGGATCAGGGATTTCCTTGGTGGCGATGGCAGCGCTGTGGGGCAGGTGGATCATCCATCAGCGCTCGGGGCACTGATCGACTGTACCGCCTGTCATTCGACGGCGGCCAATTTGCTGAATCAGGTAACATTTCCCAGTGGGGCAAGTGTCGGCAACCTTGGTTCTTCTGCTGTCTGCATGGTATGCCATCAGGGACGGCAATCGACCGTCGGGGTCGAGAAAGCGCTGGCAGGGCTTGAGGATGACGTGGTTACGCCAGAGCTGGGTTTCGTCAACGTCCATTACCGCGCAGCGGCAGCAAGCCTTATGGGCACCGAGGGGCGGGGCGGGTTCGAGTATCCCGGTAAAACCTATGCCGGGCGTTTTGCCCATGTACCGGATTTCAACAGTTGCACCACCTGTCACGACCCGCACGGGCTTCAGGTTCGAGCCGAACCCTGCGCCGAATGCCACAAGACAGCGGACCTGATGGCGATCCGGACACGGCCCGCCGATGCGGATGGTGATGGCGACACGACCGAAGGCGTGGCAGACGAAATCACGACCCTGCACGACACGCTGGGCCGGGCGATATCGGAGTATGCGACAGTTATCGCAGCCGCGCCGGTCGTCTACGCGCCTGACGCCTATCCCTATTTCTTTGCGGATATGAACAGGAACAGTGCAGTTGACGAGGGCGAGGCTGTCTATTCCAACCGCTACCAAAGCTGGACACCGCGCCTGCTGCGTGCTGCCTATAACTACCAGTTCATTGCCAAGGATCCGGGGGTTTATGCCCATAACCCCACCTACGCGATGCAACTGCTGATCGACAGTCTCGACGACCTTGGACTGGCCGCTCCGCTGACCGAGAGCGGTTGGAGCCGACCGTAGTTCAGTTGGAACCAGAACCTGGATGCCGCGGAAAGATCTCGATGGCTTTTTCTTTGTCCATGTGCCGATGCGCGATCAAAACTCTGGTGTTGCTTTAGCGAATTGCCGCTTGATGTATGGCTGGCCGAGTGTATTGCCTGCATAACAATACCGGCCGCGAAACAGATTTTGCGACCGGTAGCGGCCAAAACCTCGGCGTCGGGGGAGAGACGCTGTCAGCTTTTGCCAATCTTGATCTTGCGTGTCTTCGAAGTTGCACCTTTGGGCTTTTCGATGTGCAGCTTCAGCACACCGTCACTGAAACTTGCCTGAACCTTGCCCTCGTCCGGGTTGAAGCCAATCGGGATCGACCGGCGGAAGCTGCCATAGCGGCGTTCGACGAGGTGGTAGTTTTCTTCCTTCTCTTCGTGATCACTGGATTTTTCGCCCTTGAGCGTTAGAACACCGTCGGTGATCGACACGTCGATATCCTTTTCCGCGACACCCGGTATTTCGGCCGAGATATCAATGCTCGTGTCGGTTTCCGCAACATCGAGCGCTGGCATCAGGCGGTCTTCGCTGCGCCCCCAAAGCTCACGGGCGGATAGCGGGAAAACGCTGCCGAAACGCTCGAAAACGCGTTCAACCTCATCATGCAAGGATCTGAAGAACGGGCTGTCGGGTGCAGTTTCGACGCGGCTGGGAAGGGGTTTCTGTTTCATGGTGGCTCTCCTGACGGAAATCTGGACCGCCCCGATTCAGGCGGCTCTGTCTGAATTCTAGGTCGGCTATTTGGGATGGGCTTGATTTCGATCAGTCGGGCAAGTGTTGGATCGGCTTATTCTAAGTGCCGGAAGCCCGGAGAACGTATCATGATCTTTCGCGCTGCACTCTTCGCTGTTTTGGCAGTTCTGGCCTCGCCGGTTGGTGCCGGGCCTGAGATTGAGGCCCACGGTGGCGATTTGTTTATCGTCGGTTCCGGAACGGCGCGGTCGCTTGACGCGGCGCGTGATGTTTTTGCCGGTGGGGCTTCGCTGACCATTGATGGAACGGTTGCCGAGGATTTGCATGTAAGCGGTTTCGACGTCGATATCGACGCACGAACCGCCGGGGACCTTTACGCGGCGGGCGGTTCTGTCACGGTTCGTGCCGAAACGGGCGGCGATCTGACCGCCGCCGGCTTTTCGCTGCGCACAACGCCTGGCGCCGAAACCGGCGGCAATGCGCGGATGGCGGGCGGGACGCTGACGATCGAAGGGCCTGTCCGGGGTGCGCTGATGGCGACGGGTGGTGAAATCATCATGGACGCACCGGTTGCGGGCGATGTCCGTTTGACCGGTCACCGCATCAGCTTTGGCGATGCCGCGAAGATCGGCGGCAGGCTGGTTTATTCCGCCCCTTCCGAGATCATCATCCCCCCGGATGTGATCGCGGCCGACCGCGTCACCTACCGGCCGCTGGAGCGGATGAAGATGCTCAACGAAGCCCGCGAGGCTTGGCAGGGGCGTGAGTATCCGACCTTGCCGGGTTTCATGTCGCTTCTTGCGGGTTTTATCCTGATGCTTGCCTTTTTCATCGGTCTAGGCGCGATCTGTCTGGCCTTCCTGCCCCGGCAGGTGGCACATCTGAAGCGGATCGCCGATGACCGGCCCGGGACAACGTTGCTGACCGGTGTTGTCGGATTGTCCATCCTCTTTGGCATGGTCCCGGTCAGCGCATTGACCGTGATCGGTTTGCCACTGGTGCCGATCGTCATCCTGACCATCGTCGCAATCTGGGTACTGGGCTATGTTTTCGGCGCCTATGCGATGGCAATGCGGCTGGCGCGGGGCTTCGGTGCCGGAGATGCGCCGGGGCGAGTTGGCGAACTTGGCCTGTTGGCTGTGACCCTGACCGTTGTCGCCGTTCTCAACTTCATCCCGGTGCTTGGCTGGATTCTCAATTTCGGCCTCGTCCTTTTTGGTACCGGGGCGATTGCCAGCGCTGTTTTCGAGCGGCTGATCGGCCCGGTCGGCGCAGTGCGCGACGCAGCATTGACGCCGATTCCAGACGAAGGTGCGTGATCCTGATTGGAAGGAGAAAAACAGATGTCTGCCAAAGGACTTGAGGTCATCGACCACACGGTGCAACTGACCCATGAATGGATCAATGAGCTTCGCGATCGGCTGGGCTGGGCAAGCGCGCGGGACGCGCTGCGGCTTCTCCGGGTGACAATTTCGGCGATCCGTGACCATCTGAGCCATGACGAGGCTGCCCAGTTTGCATCGCAGATGCCGATCCTGATCCGCGGCATGTATTACGAGGGTTGGAAACCCTCATCGACGCCCATAACCGATCGCAATGTCGGGGACTTTCTGGCGCGGATCGAGGGCGAGATTTCCGGCGTGGCGGAATATCAAGGACATGGCGACATCGGCGCCGTTTTCCACCTTTTGAACGGGCGGATATCGACGGGCGAGGTCGCGGATATCCGCGGCGGGCTTCCAAAGGCAATCCGCGATCTTTGGCTGGAACCATAGGAAGCGGCCCGCTTTCGTTCCATTTGGGGGCCGGAGAGGAGGCGCTGGCGGTTCCAGGGCAGTCTTCAGGTGATCCGCTCAGGCCCCTTCCGCCAGCTCCCTGAGGCGTGAAGCGTCGAGGATGATCATCGTATGGGCATCTTCCAGTGCTATGATCTTCGCTTCGCGAAACTGGGTGATGGAACGGCTGATCGTTTCTGGCGTCAGGCCGAGGTAATCGGCGATGTCGGAACGGTTCATTGGCAGGCGGATCAGCCGGTAGGTGCCAAGAGGTTCACCGATCCGGTCGAGCAGCAGGCAGAGGAATGCCGCGACCTTTTCGCTGGCGAGCCTTCGACCAAGCATCAGAAAATGATCCTGCAGCATGCTGATTTCGTCGAGAGCGGCCGCCATGATCACCGAATGAAGCGAGGGATCGCGATCCGGTCGGGCCAGGGGATCGCAGCGGTGTGCCACGATCTCGGCAGTGGTCACGGCGTCACATTCCGTCGAATGCCGACCATTGCTCGGAAGGCCGACCAGATCGCCGGGAAAACCGAAGGCAATCACCTGTCGCCGACCGTCCTTGTGAAGGCGGGTCAGGCGCACGACACCTGAGGC
>JAOUMG010000128.1 GCA_029881635.1 Paracoccaceae bacterium
CAAGAACCATGCGATCCCGATGGGGCAGCATGAGCTTTATGCCGCGCAGGAGATCAAGAAGGCGGTCGCTGCCAGTTTCGACGGCCATTCGGTGCCGCATGAGGACGGGCTGAAAACCGTGTGGCGCGAGGTTGAGGGGCGGATCGGGGCGCTCGACACGATTGCCAAACTCGGCGCTTACCTCAAGGCCATTCAGGAGGCGGATGAGCGGTTCACCGGCCGCGCGATCAAGAACATCACCGATGCGGTGAAGGTGCGGGCGATGGACTTTGAGCTGCCCGATGAGTGGATGGAGGAGCCGGACCTCTTCCTCTTCAAACCCTACGATGAGAAGAAGGCGATGATTTCCGAGCTGCGCAAACCGATCACGGTCGAGATGGTGGTGCAGGAAATCAACCGCTACGCGGATTCGGAATTCCGCTATGCCGATAAGTCGGACGAGGTCGCCATCGAGACCGCGGTGCGCGAGATGGGCCGGATGGAGGAGGCCAAGCGGCGGTATCTGGAGGGGAAGGGGTGAATGACTTTCGAGGGCCGGGGTGGGACGCGAAAGCAATCCACCGTATTGCCAGAGAGACCTATGAGCTTGAAGCCATGTTCGAGTATCACGGATGGGAAGAGCGAGGCGCGGATATGATGCGCCACGTTCAAAGGCGCGTTGTGGAGGCCTATGGAACAATTGAGCGTTCGTCGAGCGAGACGGGGAAACAAAGGATGGACGCTGATTGGATTCACGGCCCGTGGCTTGCCACGGGCAGCGCCCGACCCGCCCCCCCACGGGGCGGGCGCTTCTCGCCCACCCCGCGCGGGTCGGGCGCCGCCCTTCGCGCGGAGGCATTCACGAGCGCTCCCGCAGAAGGTAGAGCCGCATGAAACGCCTCATCGAAAAAGGCCTGATGTTCGGGAACTTGGTCCCGGTCGAGAGCCCGGCGCTGGTCGAGCGGTATAACCGGGCGCTGAAGGCGCTCACCGGCAAGGAGACGAAGCTTGCCGATTTCCATATCGACATTTCGGGTTACTCCCCCGAAATCGGCGATGAGTTTTCCGATCATCTTTACCTCAACCCCAATGGCTGCAACCGGCAGTTCATCCTGCTGACCACCGATCAGAAGAACGCGCCGCTGCTCAACGCGCAGTTTTCAACCTCACGCGGGATCCTGCGGCGGTTCATCGAGGAAAACGAGGCGCAGCTTTTCAGCCTGACCGCGCGGGATGCGGTGGCGGGGGAGCTGGAGAATTCGGTCTATGAAGTTGCAATCCCGGCGCGGCTTTTCGATATCCGTCGCATCACTGTCGTCGCCGACACCACCGGCAACCATGTCGCCGAGGCGCAGAAGCTGACGGCGCTGATCGAGCGGTTCCGCACCGAAGAGGACGGCTGGTGGGACGATGTGCTCATCGCCGAGATGATCACGCTCGCCCAGACGACGGGCGATGTGACGCGCAACCCGGTGACGCTGAAATCCACCGCCTTCGATCAGGGGAATTTCTGGACCGCGCATTTCGGCGGCATCTATGTCTTTCGCGATGTCGACCATCCGGCGGCGATTTCGTCGGGGCCGAAGGAAAAGCTGGGGGCGCTGCCCATCCAGTATGTGTTCGACCTTGGCGACCGCAACCAGATCGCCAAGTTTCTGGAAATAAACGACTTGGTCGAACCCATCGTCACTGCGCGGGGCGCTGACGCCGCGGCGATCCTGCGCCAGAAAATGGATTTCATTCTGGTCGAGGCAGCGGCCGCTCTTGGCCTTGATGCGGGATCCGGGTCGCGGCGCGAATTGCGCGGCGTGGCACAGAAACTGGGCGCAAGTCTGCCCGAAGAATTCAAGGGGCTGGCGGCGGTGCTGCGCTGGGTGGAAACCGGCGGGCCATGGCCGCGCATCACCTCGGGCCATCCGGCCTATTTCTACACATTGCGCGCCAGGGCCCATGCCGACCGCGATCTGGTCAACATGCTCTTGGCCGAACTGGCGCCGCTGGATGTGCGCCAGCTCTTCATTTGCCACAAGGAGCTCTTCTACCGGTCCTACAGGGGCTGGTCGGAGGCGAAAAAAGCCTATGTCGCGGATTTTCTGGAACGCGAATACCAGCTCGACAAAGCCGGCGCGCGTGCTGCCCTTTTCGGTGCCGAACCGACGATGGATGATGGCCGTGCCCCGCGCCCTGTTAACGCTGGGCGAAAAGTTGATATCATTGATCTGGTCGGCCCCTGGGGCGCTGTCAGGAAGGAACGGAAATGATTGCATTCCTGCGTCTGGCCGTATTCGGCTTTATCGGGCTGAGCGTGCTTTACCTGCTCTTGTCGATCTATTCCCGGTCGGTGCGGCGCGAAACGCTGGAAAAGACCTGGGATGCGGAAAACGGGCCGGGGGGTGATGGCGCGGCGCGCGATGCCTATATAGAGGCCGGGATGCGGGACTATGAAAAGAGCCTGCGCAAAAAGCTGATCTGGTTGGTCTATGTCATTCCGATGATCGTGATTGGCGTGACAGTGTATCTGGTGAACTACCAATAGGAGTGGGGCGATGTCTGGCTATGTATTCTGGGGAATTGTTCTTGCCCTCATCGTGGCGGCGGTAATCGCGCTGCGTATCTGGCTGCCTGAAGGCAGCGCCGGGCGCAAGCGTGCCAAATGGGCGACATGGGCCTTTGTCGCGCTTCTGGTGGGCGGGTTCCTGCACTATACGCTGCCGCAGCATGACATCGTTCGCGTGGTCAATACCTATCAGGAACGGCAGGACCTCAATGACTGGACGCGGATTTTCTGGTCCAGCCCGGACGACCAGTCGACAGGGCTGATCAACCGCGACGTACAATTCTTGCAGACCATCAAGGCCAATGGCAAACCGATGGTCTACCGCAACGAAGACACGAGCTGGTCCTGGCCGCCCTATTTCAAGTTCGATACCGCCAACCTGCAGGCCGAGGCGGAGGATCTGAAATCCACCGCAGCCGCGCCGCAATGGGTGTCGGTGACCCATTACGGCTGGCGTATCGTCTATTTTTCCGCCTTCCCCAATGCGGTGGCGATCAAGGCGGTGGCAGGCCCGGATGTGACGATCATCCCGTGGTTCAACATTGTCTTCTTCGTGGTTCTCCTGATCCTTGTTCTGCTCTTCCGGCGGATGTGGCTGCAGTTCCGCGAACGCTCGATCGACCCGGTGCTGGAAGATATGGGCGAAGCCTGGGACAGCGTCGATGACCGGGCCGATCAGGCGGCGGACCGGGCACGGGGTGTCTGGGGGCGTTTTACCGGCTGGCTGGGCACCTGGAAGGGGAAATCACGCCGCTGACACCAGGCCCGCAATATTTTGACCTTATGGTAAAATGACCGCATTGCGGTGATGCGCGACATTCGCTAGCGTCATGCGGTATGATCCCGGTAAGTCCGAAAGGCAGGATACCCCGATGTCGACCGTGCATGCGCCCGCCCAGTCCAATTGCCCGCGCAATCCCGGTGTGCCGTTGCAGACCGACTGGTTCGACCAGATCGCGGTCAATACGCAGGCGGCCGAGCGACGTGCGGCCACGCTGACAACGCGGCGAACGGTCAAGAAGGAATGGCAGGCGGCCTGGCTGGTCAATGCCATTCGCTGCGTTGATCTGACCACGCTTTCGGGGGATGACACGCCGGACCGGGTTGCCCGGCTTTGTGCCAAGGCGCGCCGTCCCTTGGCCGATCATATCATGGCGGGGCTGGGCCTTGATCACCTGACGACCGGCGCGGTCTGTGTTTACCCGACAATGGTTGCGGCGGCGGTCAAGGGCGTTGCGGGCACCGAAATTCCCGTGGCGTCGGTCGCCACCGGATTTCCGGCGGGTCTGATGCCGCTGCCGCTCCGCCTCGCCGAAATCCGCTACGCGGTCGACGAAGGCGCCCATGAGATCGACATCGTCATCACCCGCGCCCATGTGCTGAACGCCGACTGGTCGGCGCTCTATGACGAAGTGGCGGCGATGCGCGAAGCCTGCGGGGCCGCCCATATGAAGGCGATCCTGGCCACGGGCGATCTGAAAACGCTGCGCAATGTCTACAAGGCCAGCATGGTTGCGATGCAGGCGGGTGCCGATTTCATCAAGACATCGACCGGCAAGGAGGGCGTGAACGCCACGTTGCCTGTCAGTCTGATCATGGCGCGTGCCTTGCGCGATTATGGCACGCGTACCGGTCAGCGTATCGGTTTCAAACCGGCAGGCGGGCTCAAGACCGCCAAGGATGCCATCGCCTGGCAGATCCTGATGAAGGAAGAACTGGGCCGCGACTGGCTGCAGCCCGATCTTTTCCGCGTCGGCGCCTCGTCGATGCTGGGCGATATCGAACGCCAGCTCGAACATCACGTCACCGGACGCTACGCTGCGTCCTCGCGCCACGCGCTTGCCTGAGAGGTCCCATGCCTTCCGTGTCAGAAATCCTTGAAACGATGGAATACGGTCCCGCCCCCGAAGCGTCCGGCGAGGTCGAAAAATGGCTTAAGGCGCGTGGATCGTTCGGCCATTTCATCGGCGGGTCTTTCACGAAGCCGGGCAAGGGCTTTGCCACCGCCAACCCAGCCACGGGCAAGGCGCTGGCAACGGTAACCCAAGGCACTGCTGCCGATGTAACGGCTGCGGTCAAGGCGGCCCGCGCCGCCCTGCCGATGTGGTCTAAACTGCCGGGGCATGAGCGCGCCAAATGGCTTTACGCGATTGCCCGCCATATCCAGAAACGTGAAAGGTTTCTGGCGGTTCTGGAGGTGCTCGACAACGGCAAGACCATTCGCGAAACCCGCGATATCGACGTACCGCTGGTGGCGCGGCATTTCTATCATCATGCGGGCTGGGCGGAAATGCTGGAGGAAGAGTTTCCGGGCGCAGGTCCGGTCGGGGTCTGCGGCCAGATCATCCCGTGGAACTTTCCGCTGCTGATGCTCGCCTGGAAAATCGCGCCCGCTTTGGCGGCGGGCAACACCGTTGTGCTGAAGCCCGCCGAATACACGCCGCTGACTGCGCTCGCCTTTGCCGAGATCTGCGCTGAAATCGGCCTGCCGAAGGGGGTGGTGAACATCGTTACCGGCGATGGCGACACCGGTGCTGCGCTGGTCGCGGCCGAGGTTGACAAGATCGCCTTCACCGGCTCGACCGATGTTGGCCGCGCCATTCGCCGCGCAACGGCGGGGACGGGCAAGAAGCTGACGCTGGAACTTGGCGGCAAATCGCCCTTCATCGTTTTCGCCGATGCCGATCTCGATGCCGCGGTCGAGGGCGTCGTCGATGCGATCTGGTTCAATCAGGGGCAGGTCTGCTGCGCGGGCAGCCGGATTCTGGTGGCCGAAACCATTGAAAAGACCTTTGTCGCCCGGCTGACGGCGCGGCTGGCGAAACTGCGCCTTGGCAGCCCGCTCGACAAATCGACCGATATCGGGGCCATCATCGATCCGGTGCAGTTGACGCGTATCCGCGATCTGGTGGCCGAAGGGCAGGCGCAGGGCGCGCAGCTTCATCAGGCCACCTGCGATCTGCCTGCCCAAGGCAGCTTTTTTGCACCGGCCTTCCTGACCAATGTGCAACCTGCCAATATCCTCTCGGAGGTGGAGATTTTTGGCCCTGTCGCCACGCTTGCCACCTTCCGCACGCCGGATGAAGCCGTCACGCTGGCCAACAATACCCGCTATGGGCTTGCCGCGTCGATCTGGTCGGAAAACATCAGCCTCGCGCTGGATATCGCGGCCAAGGTCAAGGCGGGGGTGGTCTGGGTCAATTCGACCAATATCTTCGATGCCGGCGCCGGGTTCGGCGGCTACCGCGAAAGCGGCTTTGGCCGCGAAGGCGGGCGCGAAGGAATGCGTGAATACCTGTCCGTCCCGTCCCGGAAGGCGAAGCCTGAGGCGGAGACGGGGCGGCTCGATGCCGCGCCGGATCCGGGCACCTCGCCGAAAGGCGGTCCTGCACCTATCGACCGTACCGCCAAGATGTATATCGGCGGCGCCCAGAAACGGCCAGACAGCGGTTACTCCTATAACATTCACGGCAAATCCGGCCATCTCGGGCTCGCCGGTCTTGGCAATCGCAAGGATATCCGCAACGCGGTCGAGGCGGCGCATAAGGCGGGCGGCTGGGGCAGGGCCACAGGGCACAACCGGGCACAGGTACTCTATTATCTCGCCGAAAACCTATCTGCGCGTGAGGCTGAGTTTGCCGCGCGGCTGAAATCGGCCGGTGCCCCGAACCCCGCCAGAGAGGTCGCCACCGCGATC
>JAOUMG010000129.1 GCA_029881635.1 Paracoccaceae bacterium
CTGGTTCACCGCAAATATCGGCATACACCACGTACACCACCTATACAGCCGCATACCGTTCTATCGGCTGACCGAGGTTTTGCGCGATCATACCGAACTCGTCGGGTTTCAACGCATGACACTGATGCAAAGCTTTGCCTGTGTTAAGCTTCAACTCTGGGACGAACGAGAGCGCAAACTTCTGTCTTATGCCCAGGCCCGCGCTGCCTACGGACCGCTCTGATCTTCTTTATCCGGTGAATTTCGCGCCCGGTTGATGCTGTATCCATGCGCCGCCCCTTTGAGGGGCTGAATAAGCAATTGATCGATCCGCAGGTCTCGTAACGTCCGGAACCTGTTTATGCCTATGGTCATTGCCTGATGACCGTCCTTGGGCTGCGCAAGGTAGGTACCAAGAAGTCTATCCCACCACGGTATGTTGAAACCAAAATTGCTATTGGTTTCTGATGGGTGAACGGAATGATGTACCCGGTGCATATCCGGTGTCACAATAAAAAGTCTCAGGACCGCATCGACCCGGTCAGGCAGCCTGATATTCGAATGATTGAACATGGAAGAGGCGTTCAGCAAAACCTCGAAAATAAGAACGGCAATCGCCGGAGGTCCCAATGCGGCGACGACGGCCAGTTTTAGCGCCATTGACAGCAAAATTTCGACCGGGTGAAACCGCAGGCCAGTTGTGACATCAAATTCCAAATCGGCGTGATGAACACGGTGCAGCCGCCAGAGCACCGGCACCGCGTGAAATATCACATGTTGCAGATAGACGGCCAGGTCCAGCACCAAGAGGCCGACCAGCAGCGCCAACCAGTCCGGCGTTGCCCAGACATTAAGCAAGCCCCATCCACGTTCTGACGCGATCAGAGCCAGCCCGACGGCCAGAACCGGAAAGGCGATGCGCACAAGAACCGCGTCGATAATCACCAAGGCAAGATTGTTTGACCAGCGTATTAGGCGAGGAATTTCGACACGCCGACGCGGCGCGGCCACTTCCCAGATTGCCATGACGATCAGGACCAATAAGAACGCTGTAATCCTGGTCGCCGATTCCGCTGCCACTAATAGGTCCGACACAGGTCAAATGCCTCCTGCCCCAACTGCAGCGCAGTCTATAGGAGTTAGCCTGGCAGGCAAATCACCACAGTACGACCAAGCAAGACTTGAATGATGCAAGGCAGCCTTTTGGAGCATACGCCGATCGGCTCGCTAACCAAGCCTGTCCTTTACCATGGGTCCGACTGCGCCAAAATCCATCTGGCCGGCGTATTTGGCCTTGAGTGCACCCATCACCTTGCCCATATCGCGGATCGAGTTGGCATTGACCGCGGCGATGGCCTCGCCGATTGCGATACCAACTTCATCCGCCGATAGCTGCCGGGGCAGATATTCCTCGATCACCTTGATTTCGGCCAGTTCCTTTTCCGCCAGTTCAAGCCGACCGCCTTCTTCATAGGCACGTGCGCTTTCGTGGCGTTGTTTGACCATCCGGCCCAAGATCGTCAGCACTTCGGCATCACCGACGGTGGCATCGCCACCCTCGCCGCGCAGCGCAATATCGCGATCCTTGATGGCCGCATTGATCAGTCTGAGCGTGGACAGCCTGTCAGCGTCTCTGGATTTCATCGCATCCTTTAGCGCCGTGGTAATCCGGTCTCGCATATCCATCGGGTCTCACATCCCCTTGAGTTTCCGAAGAACCCACTTTACCTGCAACAAAAGCTGGGTACAACATGTGATATTATTTGTAACCGATTGATTTCGTTACGTAAGCCAAATCACACCTGCCCCCTTGACCCTGCCATGCGCCCCCTTTAGGTTCCGCGGGATTTGACCGCCGGGGAGTCGCGCCATGCCTACTAGCCTGAAGGTTTCGGACACCGCAGCCACCAGTCAGACAGACCGGCCCACGGCCTGTCTCGCATTAGCGGACGGGACAGTGTTTTTCGGGCATGGCTTTGGCGCAACCGGCACAACGGTTGCCGAATTGTGCTTCAACACCGCGATGACCGGCTATCAAGAGATCATGACAGACCCGTCCTATGCCGGTCAGGTTGTCACTTTCACCTTCCCCCATATCGGCAATACCGGCATCACCCCGGATGACGACGAAACCGCCGATCCCGTCGCCGCCGGCCTCGTGGTGAAATGGGACCCGACGGAGCCGTCAAACTGGCGCGCGGTCAGTGATCTGGCCAGTTGGCTGACGAGGCAGGGACGCATCGGCATTGGCGGGCTCGATACCAGACGCCTGACGCGGGCAATTCGTCAGCAAGGTGCGCCGCATGTGGCCCTGTCGCACGATCCCGAGGGAAATTTCGATGTGGCAGCCCTCGTAGCTCAGGCGCGTGCCTGGACAGGATTGGTGGGGTTGGACCTCGCCAAGGATGTCAGCTGCACACAAAGTTACCGTTGGGATGAAACCCGCTGGGCCTGGCCGGACGGGTTTGGCAAACGCTCAGGTGACGGGTTTCGCGTTGTGGCCGTTGACTACGGCGCCAAGCGTAACATCCTGCGTTGCCTCGCTTCGGCCGGGTGCGATGTAACGGTTCTGCCTGCGACGGCAACCGCCGACGACATTCTGGCACTGAAACCCGAAGGTGTGTTCTTGTCGAACGGTCCCGGCGATCCGGCGGCGACCGGGGAATATGCGGTGCCGATGATCAAGGATATCCTGGCGCGCGACATTCCGGTCTTTGGCATCTGCCTAGGCCACCAGATGTTGGCGCTGGCGCTTGGGGCAAAAACCATCAAGATGAACCACGGCCATCATGGCGCCAACCACCCGGTCAAGGATGTGGAGACCGGAAAGGTCGAAATAACCTCAATGAACCATGGGTTTGCTGTTGACGCCCAGACACTGCCAGAAGGCGTGATTGAAACCCATGTCAGCCTGTTTGACGGGTCGAACTGCGGAATTCGTCTCGCAGAAAAGCCGGTTTTTTCGGTTCAGCACCACCCAGAGGCCAGCCCGGGGCCGCAAGACAGCTTTTACCTCTTCACCCGATTTGCCGAGGCGATGCAAAACCGCCGAAATGCCTGATCCGGGCACCGCCTTGTGACCAGCGATGGGGAAAGCGGGTCGGGAATCCGCGCGCATTAACGGCACATTAACCCTCTTTTGTTGAATTTGAGACAAAAGCTGTGGTTGTTTGTTCATGTCGCCTCCTGTTTCCCAACTCCGTGTTATTGCCACCGATCCGATACCTGCGGTCACGGGGCGACCAGCACCGCGCAACAAGGTGCGGCAACCCCGACACGATCGGGAACCTTTGGGGCAGATATTGCTCGACATGAAGGCTGTCGAACCGGGCAACATGCTAAAAGCTATCGCCCTGCGCACGCGTGAAGACGTACGCCTTGGCGAAATCCTGCTGGCACATGGCTGGGTCAGCACAAGTGATCTTATGGCCGGGTTGTCGCGACAATGGTCGGCTGCCACGGTAGATGTGCTGGCCGAAGCCCCGGATGCGCGGCTTCTGGATCATCTGGGGGGGGCGTTTTGTCTGCGTGAGGGGATTTTGCCGCTTCGCCGGGTGGGCGGGGCAGCCATTCTCGTCACAGCGCGTCCGGCCGATTTCGCAGATCTGCGCAGTAGGCTGCCCGCAAATTTCGGGCCGGTTCTGATGGCACTGGCCCCCGAACGGGACATTCACAAGGCGCTGATCAACAGCCGCGAAACAAGCCTGATCCGACGCGCGGAAAACCAGTCTCCGGCAGACCAAAGCTGCCGCACACAGAATACCCGTTGTCTGACGGCAATAGCCTTCATGGTATTAGCCGGTTTGTTTGCCAGCCTCATCCTATTCCCGCGGCTGCTTTTTTGGGCTTTGTCCCTATGGGCCATCACAACGCTTGTCCTCTTCACCGGCCTTAAGCTCGGCGCGTTCATCAGCGAGGTATGGGCCAGCCGTACCGATCCCGTTTCCGCCGGCCCCCTGCCAACGATGCTGCCGGTTGTTTCGGTCATGGTTCCGCTTTACCGCGAAACCGATGTCGTACCGCGTCTGATCGAAAGGCTTGGACGGGTCAGCTACCCACGGGAGCTTTTCGATTTGCTGTTGGTCGTCGAGGATGCCGATCAGCAGACAAAAAATGCATTGGCAGGCTCAGATTTACCAAACTGGATGCGTGTCATCACCGTACCGCCCGGCCCTATCCAGACCAAACCGCGGGCACTGAATTATGCCTTGGATTTCTGTCGGGGGTCGATCATCGGTGTCTGGGATGCGGAAGATGCCCCTGCAGCCGACCAGATCCACAAGGTTGTGCGCCAGTTTCATAACAGCGCACCCGAAGTTGTCTGCCTGCAAGGCATTCTCGACTATTACAATGCCCGCCATAACTGGCTTTCGCGCTGCTTTACCATCGAATATGCGGCGCTGTTTCGCGTTATCCTGCCCGGGCTGGCGCGGCTGGGGTTTGTTTTACCCCTTGGCGGCACGACCATATTCTTCCGGCGGGCGGCACTTGAAACCTTGGGTCGCTGGGATGCGCATAATGTGACCGAAGATGCCGATCTGGGCCTGCGTCTGGCGCGCGCAGGTTACCGGACGGACATGATCGACACTGTCACCGAAGAAGAACCGAACTGCCACGCCCTGCCCTGGATCAGGCAGCGGTCCCGATGGTTGAAAGGGTTCGCCATGACCTGGGCCAGTCATAGCCGTAACCCGGCCCGTCTTTGGCGCGACCTTGGGGCGAAGCGCTTTTTTGGTATTCAGATCTTTCTGGTGGGCACGCTGTCACAATTTCTTCTGGCCCCGGTTCTGTGGTCTTTCTGGCTGTTATTGTTTGATCTGCCGCATCCATTGCGCAGCGGCGCGGCTTCCTGGGGAATAACCGCCCTTTCAATGCTTTTCGTGATCGCCGAGCTGATAAATTTCGCCATAGGATTATGGGCTCTGCGTGCCTGTTCGCATCGGCATCTGATGAAATGGGTGCCCGGTATGCCCCTTTATTTCACGCTTGCCGCCTTTGCGGCCTATAAGGCCGTTCACGAATGGGTGGCCAAACCCTTTTATTGGGACAAAACCGCCCATGGTATCCTCGAACCTGACACCACATCCCGGTTGCCGGTATTGCATCTGACCAATCCGGTCGGCTTTTGCCTGCCGAAAGGCGCAATGGTGAGACAGCCGCAGCCTTCGGCGGCAACACCACCGCGATTGCAGCTGGTGGTCACGTCGCCGCCACCCCAACCAGCCTGCCCCGGCCAATCGGCGCACATGATCTTGCTGGCGGAATCCAAGGCGCATCGCGCGTTGGGTTCAACCATTGCCAACCCCTCGCACCGCCCCAGCATCGAGTTTCAGCCGTGTTTCGAAGGCTTTGGAGATATGTGACCGTAGCGCTGCCTGGGCACCGGCCTCATCACCGGCTTCGATCGCTTTCACAATGGCCAGATGTTCAGCCAATGCCACCGAACCGCGCCCCTCCACGGCCAGCGATGTTGTCGCCAGAAGGGCCATAGAACGGTGCACAAGTTCCAGCTGCTGCACCAGATAACGGTTATGCGATGCCAAATGGATCTGCCTGTGGAACCGCCGGTTCGCGCGGCTTAGCGCGGCGGGGTCATTCAAATGGCTGCGGTCCTCTTCGATCATATCCGCCAGAACCCTGACTTCTTCAGGTGACGCATGTTTGGCCGCCAGCCTTGCCGCCAGCCCTTCCAGCTCTGCGCGCACCACGTAAAGTTCGGCCAATTGATTGTGATCAAGCGAAGCGACAATCAACGACCGGCCATCGCGCGCCAGCATCGACTGGGTTTCAAGCCGTTGCAGCGCTTCGCGCACCGGGGTGCGCGAAACACCGAAGCGGTCGGCCAGATCGGCCTCTACCAACCTGTCGCCAGGGCGGTAAACCCCACTGTCAATCGCCTCTAGGATCAGCGTGTAGGCGTCTTTTTGCATTGTCGTCGCGTCCCGTTCCAATTCCTGCGAAACTCTATGCGCGGGCGCATCGTCAACGCAAGCGTCAAGGGATCCAACATCCATTGCACCGTCGCACCGCGCGGCATAAGTTGGCGCCATGCATGCCGCCCGGTTTTCACATGTCACTGCCTGGGTCTTTGACCTCGACAATACACTATACCCACCCGCAGCAAGGCTCTTTGACCAGATCGAGGTCAGAATGACCGATTTTGTCATGCGGGCTTTGGGCGTGGAACGGCCAGAGGCAAATCACCTTCGCGATCACTACTGGCAGCTTTACGGCACCACGCTGGC
>JAOUMG010000130.1 GCA_029881635.1 Paracoccaceae bacterium
TGAACCTGACGGCCGATATTCTGACCATGCTGGCCAATCCCCGGCTGCGCACCTTGCATCTGAGGAAAGGTTGATGGCTGTCTCATCCACAAATGCCCGCCCGTCGGCGGCGGCACGGTTCACCAGTGTGCTGGCCGACATCGCGTCACGCCCTTCAGGTGCTATCGGGCTATCGCTTGTCTTGTTTCACCTGTTTTTGGCGTTGTTCGGCCCGTTTCTGGTACCTTTTGATTACAAGGCCGTCGATGCCAACCTGATGCTGCAGGGCCCCTCGGGCGCCCATTGGTTTGGAACGGATCATTTGGGGCGCGATACGTTCAGCCGAACCCTTCTGGGGGGGCGTGAGGCCATTTTGGTGACCGGGATCGCCACGCCATTGGCTGTAATATGGGGCGGATTTATTGGCATTTTCTTTGGCCTTGTCGGGGGGCGGATTGACGAAGTTCTGATGCGGGTGGTGGACGCTTTTCTGTCTCTGCCATGGATATTGAAGATGCTGGTGTTGATTGTAACCTTCGGGACGGGCATTGAAGTGCTGATCCCGACGCTGGCATTTTTCTACGGCATTCCGGTGATCCGAATTGCGCGTGCGGCCACCCATGATGTCGTTGCACGGGATTTTGTTCAGGCTGCCCGCGCCCGCGGTCATGGGCGCATGACGATTATTCGGCGCGAATTGCTGCCAAACGTTCGGGATGCTTTGCTGGTGGAAGGGGCCATGCGCTGGTCATGGATGTTGTTAGCATTCTCATCGCTGTCCTTCCTGGGGTTTGGGGTTTCGCCACCCACACCGGATTGGGGGCTGATGATCGCGGATGCGCGCGGGTTCATGTCTTTTGCGCCATCGGGCGTTTTGGCGCCGGTCGTCGGGCTTTCGTCGCTGATCATCGGCATCAACCTGACAGCGGATGCACTGGCAAAGGCGCTGGGCATTGACCGTGCGCAAAAGGCGCCCGTCTGATGGCCAAAGACTGCATAGGCGAACCGATGATTCATATCCGCGACCTGTCGGTTGGATTTACCGGGCGGTCGGGCCGGACACTGCCGGTACTGCGTAATATCAATCTTGATGTGCGGCCCGGTGAAAGTGTCGGTTTGGTCGGTGAAAGCGGGTCTGGAAAATCCACCTTGGCGCTGGCGGCAATGGGTTATCTGAAGCGGGGCCTGCGTGTGATCGGCGGAAACGCCCGGTTTTCGGGACAGGACATGTTCGCGCTGTCGCGGCAGGAATTGGAGCAGGTACGGGGCGGGCGGCTGGCGCTGATCCCGCAAAACTCGGGCCAATCCCTGACCCCGACACTCAAGATCGGTGCGCAACTGGCTGAGGCCTTGCGGCTGCATTCGGCACTGGCGGAGGCGGAGCATCCGGATCGGGTTATCCGCCTGCTGGAACAAGTCCGCCTGCCGGACCCCGCAACTATCATCCACCGCTATCCGCATGAGTTGTCAGGCGGTCAGCAACAAAGGGTGGCTATCGCAATGGCACTGGCGGGTGAGCCCGAGGCGCTGCTGCTGGATGAGCCTACAACCGGCCTCGACGTGACAACACAGGCCCATATCCTTGAACTGCTGCGCGATCTGGCACGCGAAACCGGAATGGCGATGGTCTATGTCAGCCATGATCTGGGGGCGATTGCACGGGTCTGTGACCGTGTTGCTGTAATGTATGCAGGCGAGATTGTGCTGGAAGGGTCAGCACGGCAGGTTCTGATGGATCCGTTGCATCCCTACGCACGCGGATTGTTGGCCTCTATTCCGAAACTTTCGGATGCCAGGTTGCCGATGGCACTGGATGGTCGACCACCTGCACCCGGCGGGGCCGGGGATGGCTGCGCCTTTGTTGACCGCTGCGGGCTGGCAAGCGACATTTGCCGCACGATGAGACCCGCGTTGGACATCGTGAAAGGCGACTCTCACGTGCGCTGCCACCATCATGACAAGACCAGCAGCCTGCCGAGCCATGCGGCAGTGGATGTTTCTCCACGTTCGGTCAATGAGGATGTGACCTTGTTGCACCTAACGGACCTGTCGATCAGTTATGCCAAATCAAACTTGCTCGACCAGATCCTGAAACGCCCGGGCAATGCCGTGCGCACTGTAGATGGCATCAATATCCGGCTTGCCAAAGGCGAAACCCTGGGTCTGGTCGGGGAAAGCGGATCGGGGAAATCAACGATCCTCAAGGCGGTGGCAGGGCTCTTGCCGCCTGCAGGAGGAGCAATAACCCTTGCCGGTGACGGTGTATTGCCAGCTCTTGTAGATAACCGCCGCCCCGATCAATTGCGCCGGGTGCAGCTAATTTTCCAGAACCCGGATGAGAGTCTCAATCCGCGCCAGACCATCGCCGAAATCCTGGCGCAGCCGCTGAAGCTCTATTTCGGCCTGTCGGGCGAAGCACTGCAACTGCGCACCGAAGAACTGCTGGATAAGGTGCGCCTGGGCGCACATTACATGGATCGGCTGCCCAGTCAGCTGTCAGGCGGAGAAAAACAGCGGGTCGCGGTTGCCCGGGCCTTTGCTGCAGAACCGGAGTTGGTTCTATGCGATGAAGTGACATCAGCGCTGGATGTGTCGGTTCAGGCGGCTGTCCTCGGGTTGCTGGACGAACTGCGCCGCATGCAGGACACCGCCTATATCTTTGTCAGCCACGATCTGGCAGTGGTGCGGGCACTGTCGGATCGTGTGGCGGTGCTTTATCAGGGGCGGCTGTGTGAAATCGGGCCTGCGGCGTCGGTCTATGCTGCCCCAGCGCATCCCTATACCGAAGTTCTGTTAGGTGCGGTGCTAGAGCCTGATCCGGACTGGCGGCCAACCCTGACCGCAGAAGACATGGTCGAATTGTCGCCACCGGCAAAGGGCTGCCCATTTCAGCGCCGCTGCCCGCGCAAGCTGGGAGCGATCTGTGATACAGATATGCCTCCCTGGCGAGAACGTGAGAATGGTCATGTCAGCAGGTGCCATATATCTGTAGATGATGGGTGAACGTTAACCTCGGTCCCCGAACCGACTGACCGATGCCACCCTCTCCGACAATTGCGCGGCCAGTATTTCAGCTAGTTCAAGTGCGGGCCGCGACAGTCGGTCACGCCCGGGCGTGATCAGCGATACATGATATTGCAGCCTTTGCTTGATAGGCCTGAACACGACCCCGCCCATCAACACTGCTTGTTCCGCCGAAAACGGGTCGGCGATGGCAAGAACCCCGGTTTCGCGCACCATGGAGGCCGCCACCGGCATATTGGTCGCCGAGATCCGTGACCGGCGCTGGAGATTGTGCGACAATGCGCTATCCATCGCCATCATTTCGTCCGGGAAAGCACCGCCAAAAGTGACGAATTCTTCGTCCTCGGCTAGTTCTGCTAGGTCGACGACGCCGGACTGACCCGCAAGCGGGTGATCTTCGGGGATGAGGCAGACATATGGGGCAGTCGTCTGAAACAAAACCTCAACCCCTTCATAAGGTGGCTGCCGCCCGACAATACCAAGATCGAACTGATGCATCTGCACCGCGTCCAGAATGGCGGGCGTATTGCGCGACTGGATCATGAACCGGATGTCTTTGTGTCGCTGGTAAAGCGTGTTGACGGCTTTGGGCAATTCTATCGTAGCAATGGATTGAATGGTGCCGATTGAGATCACGCCGCCGCTGGTGGTGCGGATGGACTCGGCCAATTCTCGCAATTTGCCGACCCCAGCGAACATGCCCTCAACACCTTGGTAGAAGGTCTTGGCCTCGACCGTGGCCGTCAGTCCGCGGCCGGTCCGTAGGAAAAGCGCAAAACCTACAGACCGCTCAAGATCTGCAATCAGTCGGCTGACACTGGGTTGCGAGATGTGCATCATCTCGGCGGCTTCGGTGATCGACCCGCTGCGCATCGTGGCGCGGAAAGCTTCAAGCTGGCGCAGGTTCATCGGTGGTGGGCACCTCTTGCCGGTATGTGCCTCATACGCTAACTGAGTCAGAGCGAAACGCAAATGAAATGCGGATGAATTAGTGCCATTCATTCGTTTGACAAATGCCCGGCGAAAGCATTTTATTTCTGCCTGCGCAGTGACTAGGGCCCGGCAGAAAGACGCTATGGTCTAACTAAACTGGCGTCCCGCTGAACACCAGGTAAGAGGGTTCCGTCAGACCGATGAGAACTGGTCTCTGCAAGGACAGTGAGGCTGCCCCTAATGCCGCGCCGAGCTGACGCCACTCGGCGAGTGCGGCGGTTCGGTTCAGCTTGAAGTTGGCTGGGGATTAGAGGCTGCGGTCCTGATTAAAATGGTTTGAGACGGAGGCGTGAACGGCGGCGAACTTCTGGAGACTTCGCATGCTACGGAACCGCTGCATGGCTCGTTCTCGTCGTCGAAACGGCAGGTGCGAATTCTCAGCCCGGCATTGCCAGAGGAATCGGCTCAAGTCGCCCCCAATGATCCTCTCCGCTAGGAGAAGAACGCAATAATGTTATCTGTAAGGAGAAAAGCCTTGCAGAGCACCGCTGAGATCAGGAAACGAGCCGACGCCAAGTTAGCAGACCAAGTTCTTCTGACAAGACCTCTGGCGTGGCAAGGAGAGTGGCGAACCAATCGCTAAACGCCGGGGTAGTGGCCTGCCTCGACGTGTCCTGCAAGGTCATGGGCGTTGCTCCTTTAGCGGCCAGACGGTGTGCTTGACCATGAAGTGTCTGACGTCAGCACCTGTGGGGCAGATTTGAGGATTTGAACAACGGAGGATTTCTGGTTCATCTTATCGATTAGGAGATCGAGATGATGAAGAAGCCTGAAACTTCGAAGGACGCGGCTGACAAGCTGGTCAAGAACATCCGCCGCAAGACCCGCCAGACCTATTCTGCGGAGGAGAAGATCCGCATTGTTTTGGCTGGGTTGCGTGGCGAGGAAAGCATTTCTGTGCTTTGTCGGCGAGAGGGCATAGCCGAAAGCTTATATTACAGCTGGTCGAAGGAATTTCTCGAGGCGGGCAAGCGGCGATTGTCGGGTGATACGGCTCGTCAGGCGACGTCGCCTGAAGTGAAGGATCTGCGTTCTGAAGCCTTGGCGTTGAAGGAATGCGTGGCCGATCTCACCCTGGAAAACCGCTTGCTCAAAAAAAGCATGACTGGGGCTGGGGATTTCGAGGAATGAGGTATCCCGCATCTGAGAAGCTGGAGATCATTCGCACGGTTGAAGGGTCACACCTGCCCACCAAGAAGACGCTTGATATGCTTGGCATCCCGCGCACCACGTTCTATCGATGGTATGACCGCTACGCCGAAGGCGGCCTTGATGCGCTGGCGGATCATTCGCCACGGCCAGGATCAGTTTGGAACCGCATTCCGCAAGACCGGCGCGATGACCTGATTGAATTTGCGCTGGAGCATGAGGCTCTGACGACACGCGAGCTGGCGATCAAATACACCGATGAGAAGCGGTATTTTGTCTCGGAATCATCAGCGTATCGTATTTTGAAGGAAGCCGATCTGATCACTGCACCTGAGTATGTGGTGATCAAAGCCGCCGATGAGTTCAAAGACAAAACCACTGCCATCAACCAGATGTGGCAGACGGACTTCACCTACTTCAAGATCATCGGCTGGGGTTGGTATTACCTGAGCACGATCCTGGACGACTACAGCCGCTACATCATTGCCTGGAAGCTGTGCACCAACATGCGGGCAGAGGATGTGACGGACACGATCGAACTGGCTCTGACGGCTTCCGGGTGCGATCAGGCTGTTGTGCGTCACAAACCCCGTCTGCTCAGCGACAACGGCTCATGCTACATCTCTGGCGATTTGGCCAAGTGGCTGGGAGATCAGAAAATGGATCACGTTCGTGGCGCCCCATTCCATCCCCAAACCCAAGGCAAGATCGAGCGCTGGCACCAAACGATGAAGAACCGGGTTCTGCTGGAGAATTACTATCTGCCCGGTGATCTCGAGCGCCAAATCGGCGCTTTCGTCGACTATTACAATAACCAGCGATACCATGAGAGCCTGAACAACGTCACACCCGCCGATGTCTACTTCGGACGCGACAAAGCCATTCTGAGGGAAAGGGAGAAGATCAAGAAACTGACAATCCTACACCGCCGCTTGCAACATCAAAAACAGGCGGCATAATCAATCACACCAAAGAGCCAGAGCCTCCAATGCTCAAACCGCTCCGATGCCCCAATTTATATAACGACGGACAGCCGCATGAGTCGCCCCG
>JAOUMG010000131.1 GCA_029881635.1 Paracoccaceae bacterium
TTTCAGTGCGATATTGCCAGTAAATCCGTCGGTAACGATCACGTCGACGCGGGCTGATGGCAGATCGCCCCCTTCGACAAAGCCGATATAGTCGAAATTGCCGGTTTCCGTTGATGCCGCAATCAGATCCTGGGCGGCTTTCAGTTCGGCGCCGCCTTTGTGTTCTTCGGTGCCGACATTCAGCAGACCGATTCTGGGGCGTTTGATACCCAGCCCGTTGCGGGCATATGATGCCCCCATAAGGGCGTATTGCAAAAGATCCCGCGCCTCGGCCTTCACGTCTGCGCCCACATCAAGCATAAGGTTGAAGCCGCCGGAATTGCGCGACGGCCAGAGGCAGGCAATGGCCGGACGGTTGACACCGGGCAGCTTGCGCAGGCGGATCATCGACACGGCCATGAGCGCGCCGGTATTGCCGCAACTGACTGCCACCGAGGCCTCATTGTTGCGCACGCTTTCAATCGTCGACCACATCGACGTGTCCTGACCGTTGCGCATGACCTGCGATGGTTTGTCCTCCATCGATACCACGCCTTCTGCATGACGGACCGTACAACGCCCGCTCAGTGCCGGACGCTTGGACAAAAGCTGTTTCAGTTCGGATTCGGGGCCGTGCAGGATGAATTGCGCATCGGGATTCGTCGCAGCAAACTGCGCCATGCCGGCCACAACGGCAGCAGGACCCCGGTCGCCACCCATTGCATCAAGCGATATGACAACAGCACCCACTGGCCCGGTCCTGAGACCTTCAGGCTGCGGTTCGGGCGCTGTTGACATGTTCGGGCCTAACGGGACACAGCGTTACGCTGCGTCTTCGTCCAGATCGATTTCGGCAGCCTTCGCCACGACTTCACGGTCGGCGTAATGCCCACAGGCACTGCAGACATGATGCGGGCGCTTAAGTTCGCCGCAATTCGGGCATTCGTTCGGATTGGCAGCAGTCAGCGCGTCATGAGCGCGGCGCATATTGCGGCGGGACCGTGTGGTTCTATTCTGAGGGACAGCCATGTCTCATCCTCGGGTTAATGAGGGCCTGTGCCCTGGATTTCGTGCGAATTCGTCACTGGATGCACTGCTGCTACCGGGTGCGAACCCAACGTTCAAGCGAGGCCGGGAACATACTGCGTTTTGGTGCGGGCGCAAGTGTTTTCTAGGCATTTTCGTCCACCATCTTAACGACAGTAAGTTTATTGCTTCGGCGTGCCTTTCTTTAAAATATTGGCAAGATCGGCAAACGGGCGCATTGCTTCATCGGTCAGGGCTTCGCTGCCGGGTTCGGTAAAAACCGCCTGACCCAATTCGGCGCCTTTGGCGCGGGGGTAAAGCGGCAGCGCAAGGGCCAGCGACTCAGTCAAAACCGCGCCGATATCAATCGCGTCGGGCAGCGGGTCAACGGTATCGTCCTCTGGCATTTCAATTTCATCCGCCTCAGGGATGTCCATATCCGCGACATAGCGGCGGATTACCGGCTCACTAATTTTACTGGCAACCGGCGCAAGAGTGACAATGCAGGGCTGTTCGACCCGCGCCTGAAGATCGGCCTCCAGTAACCAGTCTTTTTTGCCGCTGGGACGGATTTCACCCTTAAAGCTCAGTTCCAGCACGGCGCTGATGCCAAGGGCCTTTGCAATTCCGGCCAACTCTGCCTGATCTGGTTGCAAATTAAACCGTGTCGGTTTGCGTGTTGGCAAGTCCGCCACACGGAATACATGGGAAAAATCGGTAATTTCAGACATCGCAGGTCACTTTGTTGGTTTTTGGGGCGCAGTTCAGGGCAAGATAGGCACCATCTGTCCTTGAAGGACTGCCCCAGCATGTTGTAAGCGGGATAGAAGGCTTGAGGCAGCAAGGCAAGAGGGTGGCAATGGGCAGGCTCGGTTTCGGGATGCGGCGCGGCGTGATGCTGTTGGCCACTTTGGCGCTTATTTCCTGTTCAGCCCAATATCGAAATCACGGCTATGTCCCGCGCGATAACGAACTCGAAAAGGTCATCGTTGGCACTTCCACCCAAGCAGATGTGGCCCAGGCCGTTGGCAGACCCTCATCCACCGGTCTGCTGACAGGGGCGGGCTGGTTCTATGTGGGCAGCCGGTTCAAACACTATGGCGGGCGTGAACCAAAAGAGATTGAACGCCAGGTCGTCGCGATTTCCTTCGACGAAAAAGGTATTGTCGAAAATGTCGAACGCTTCGGGCTGGAAGACGGGCAGGCAATTGTCCTTTCACGGCGGGTCACCGACAGCAATATCAAAGGTATCGGATTCCTGCGCCAGCTTCTTGGCAATATCGGCAACCTTTCCGCCGGACAGATTTTCGAGAACTAGGCCAAAACCTGGCAACCTGAACAGAACTGCGCATTTCTCTGGCAGCTTGGGTCCGGGTTATTTGACAGGGCGGTGATCCAACGCAACGCCGTTGATGCAGTACCGCAGCCCTGTGGGGTCTGGTCCGTCCGGAAACACATGGCCAAGATGTGCATCACACTGCGCGCAATGCACTTCGGTACGGCGCATGAACCAGCTTCGATCTTCGGTTTGACCGACCGCCTCGGGCGATGCCGGTTGATAAAAGCTTGGCCAACCGGTGCCGGAATCGAACTTAGCATCTGCATCGAACACCGGCGCACCGCAGCATACGCAGTGAAACACCGCAGGGCCTTTTGGGAAATCGTCGTGGCTGAAAGGCCGTTCGGTTGCATGTTTGCGTGTCACGCGAAAGGCCAGTTCCGACAGTTGTGCCCGCCATTCCTCATCGGTTTTTTGCAGTTTTTCAGTCATCCATCAATCCTGTGGTTCAACCGCCTCGCCAAGACCGGTAACGCCTGCTAGCGATCCGAAATATGAGAATCTGGTGCAGCTTTTCGTGTTTCACTTTAGAACTAGATAAAAAGTATTCGCCGCAGACAAGTGCGGTAAACATCAGGAGCACTCACAATTCTGATACTCGCCAAGGGCCTTTACCGTGTCCGTACCAGTATGACGCCTGCCGATGTCGCGCGGGCCACCGATTTGCGCGCCAAGGCATTTCGGGGCGGCAAGGGGCAGGATAGAGATCCCTTTGACCATCGCTGCCTGCATGTTCTGGTGGAAAATCAGGCAACCGGAGCGCTCTTGGCAACCTTTCGGCTACTGTCCTTTCCGACGGGCGCCGAAGTCGGCGAATGCTACTCGGCGCAGTTCTATGATCTGTCCCCGCTGGCTGGATACAAGGCAAATCTGGTCGAGATGGGCCGGTTCTGCCTCGATCCCGATTGCCACGACCCGGATGTGTTGCGCATCTCTTGGGCTGCACTGACCCGCTATGTTGATAGTCATGCCGTCGGTTTGCTTTTTGGCTGCACGTCTTTTGCCGGGACTGATCCGGCCCGCTACCGCGACGCTTTTGCGTTGCTTCTTGACCGGCATATCGGGCCGGAGGTTTGGCGACCGTTGGCCAAATCGCCAGACATCGTCCGGTTTGCAAGTCGACCGGCAAATCCCGCCCCCGACATCAAGCGCGCGGTGCAATCGCTGCCGCCGCTCCTGCGGACCTACCTTGCCATGGGCGGGTGGGTCAGTGACCATGCCGTCATCGATGCCGACCTCGGCACCATGCATGTCTTTACGGCGCTCGAGACCCCTTCCGTTCCCACCCCCCGCGCCAAAATCCTGCGCCAGATCGCGGGGCAGGGCTGATGTTTAGGGACTGAAGGCAGGGGGCTGTAAGGCCCCGAGATGATATCTCGAGGAACTCTGTCAGCTACTTATATATCAATAGTTTGATTTTCGCTGTGGCGTAGCAGTGAAAAAGCCCCGGTCAATGACCGGGGCTCGGGTTTTTCAACGGGCAAAGTCAGTCTTTTCAGCCGCGCCGACGGCGGCCGCCTTCACGGCCCGCCCGGCCCGCGCTCGCGATCATTGTTGAGGCCTCGGCGAAGGGCATGCCTTCTTTTACTGCTTCCAGAACCCGCGCGAACTTGATCCATTCGGTGCCGTTGGCGTCATGATTCATCAGGAAGTTGGCGGCCCGGATCGCCTCCATCTCAACCGGTCGAACCGGGTTCATGATCGCCGAAGTCATCCCCGCCCCGATTGCCATCGGCAGGAAGGCTGCGTTGATCCCGTGCCGGTTGGGCAGCCCAAACGAGATGTTCGAAGCCCCGCAGGTGGTGTTCACGCCCAATTCGTCGCGCAGACGCCGGACCAGCGTGAAAACCTGCCGCCCGGCATCGCCAAGCGCCCCTACCGGCATCACCAGTGGATCGACAACGATGTCGTGGGCGGGAATGCCGAAATCGGCAGCGCGTTCAACGATTTTCTTGGCGACCGCAAAGCGGACATCGGGGTCCATCGAAATGCCGGTGTCATCGTTGGAAATCGCTACAACTGGTACGTTGTATTTCTTGACTAGCGGCAGCACGATTTCCAGCCGCTCTTCCTCGCCCGTGACCGAGTTCAGCAACGGACGGCCCTCTGCCGCCGCAAGACCGGCCTCAAGTGCCCCGGGAACCGAGCTGTCGATGCAAAGAGGCACGTCCACAAGACCTTGGACGATATTGATCATCTTGGTCATCAGGGGCGGTTCGGTTTCATTTGGGTTGGGGTTGGAGTTGTAGACGACACCCGCATTCACATCGAGAACCATCGCCCCACAGGCAACCTGTTCTACCGCATCCCTCTCAACGGTCGAGAAATCGTTTGCTTCCAGCTCGGCGGCCAGTTTCTTGCGACCGGTCGGGTTGATCCGTTCGCCGATGACGCAGAAGGGCTCATCAAAGCCGATGGTGACGGTTTTGGTTTTCGATTCGATGACGGTACGGGTCATTGGTAACTCTCTTTATCAGCTTTGAACGGCCGGAGCGGCCGAAGCGCCGCCATGCTCGATGGCCCAGGTTGCATTGGTCTTGATACCGCCCAGTGGAAAGAAATGCACGGACTCGATGCCGAAATTCGGATTGGCTGCCTTGTGAGCGGCCAGTTCGGTGACGAAATCATTCGGTTCATAGGGTAGCAGCAGTTTTGTAACGTCCATCGCCCGCTTCTGAAGAACCTTCAGCGAAGGACCGACGCCGCAGGCAATGGCGAACTTGATCAGGGTCTGCAGTTTGGCAGGGCCGGCAACGCCGATATGGATCGGCAGGTCGATACCCTCAGCTGCCAGTCTGTCCGCCCATTTGATCACCGGCTTGGCTTCAAAGCAGAATTGCGTCGCCAGTGCCATTTTCGCGTCGGTCCGGCTTGAAAATGCCTGTTTCCAGCGCAGCGCGTCCATCACGTTCTTGTCTGACCCATCTGGATCTATGTCACGGTTGCCTTCGGGGTGGCCCGCAACATGCAACCGGTCAAATCCATCAAACAGACCGGTTTCCAGCAACTGCATGGATGCGTGGAAATCGCCAACAGGTTGGGCAACGCCGCCAGCCAGCAACAGCGCCTGTTTGACGTTGGCCTCGCCCTGATAGCGCGCAATCCAATCAGCCAGCGTTGCCTTGTCCTTGATGATCCGCGCGGGGAAGTGCGGCATGACGGCGAAACCTTCGCCGTTGATCCGTTTGGCAGTTGCCACCATTTCCTCGATCGGGGTGCCATCAATATGAGCGATGTAGACACGGGTGTCTTGCGGCAGGAGTGCACGAAAATTTTCGACCTTTTCGGCAGTGCGCGGCATGACTTCGATCGAATAGCCTTTCAGAAAGGCTTCGACTTCGGCGCTGTTATGCGTGGGCGCCACTTCTTTGCGGCGAAAACTCAGTAGCGACATTGCTGCCCTCCAAAACTTGTTTGTTGTCACGCCCAACCGTCATTCGCGATCAAGGCCTTGATCCGCTCCTGATCGTATTCGGCCACGATTTTTGCTGCTTCGGCTTCGGCCACGGCTTCGTCTTCACCGTCGACGGTCACAGGGTCTGCCTTTCGCCATTCGGCAAGATAGGCGTCGGTACCCGCCGCGCCGATTTTCATCGCGCAGCGGTCGATGGCCTGCTCAAAGCGCTCGGGCAGAGCCCGTTTTGTCCCGCGGCGGCCTTTTCCGACGATGACCTGCGCCGGAATATCGCGCCAGTAAACGATTGTGACTTCAGCCATGACGAATCCCCTCGTGTTGGCCCTTCAATACTGCGCGTTCTACGACAAACGACGGCGGATTTCGACACTGTGCGCTGCCAGAGCGACTTGTCGTTCAAGGGAAGGATGGTTGTCCTATGAATTTGCCAGCATT
>JAOUMG010000132.1 GCA_029881635.1 Paracoccaceae bacterium
GATCGAGTTTGACCCCGACATCGGCGGCGTATGGACAGGTTCCATGATGATGAACCCCATCGCGGCCTCTGGATGTTTCGGCGGCACAAGCAAGTTCACATGGCGAAAGACCCCGCCGCGCGGTTCATTCAGGACGAAACTACGCAGCCGGTTGTCGCGCGCGATCCAGCGCGACTGTTCCCAGATCGTCATCCCCGGCGGCGGGGCCACACCGCCGACGATGACATCGCCGACCTCGCCTTCGGCATGGCAACCGACGATATGGATCGTCCGGCCCGAGCGCATTCAGACCTCCAGCACCGGCGCGCCAAGCGCCTCCATGATCGGGCTCACCCCCAGACCCGGCGCGTCAGAGGCCCGCATCGTGCCGTTCACGCGGCGGGGGGCACCGGTGGCAATGTCCTTCGTGCCGTAGGAATTGAAATCCGTGGCGGAAAAGCTGAACTCCTCCGGCGTCGATTGCGCCAGATGGGCGATGGTGGCGGTGACGATATCGCCGCCCCAGGTATCCTCGATTGTCATCGGAATCCCGGCGTGAACGCAAAGGTCGCGCATCAGCCGCGCCTTGGTCAGACCGCCGACCTTGGAAATCTTCAGGTTGATCACATCCATCGCCCCGTCGGCGATGCCGCGGGTCAGATCACCGATCGACCCGATCACCTCATCGAGCACGAAAGGCAGGCTGGTGCGGCGGCGGGTGACAAGGCATTCCTCATAACTCGGGCAGGGCTGTTCGATATAGACATCGACATCGCGTACCGCGTTCACCACCCGCGCTGCTTCCTGCATGGTCCAGCCGGTATTGGCGTCGGCAACAAGAATGTCGCCCCGCCGCATTTCCTTGGCGCAAAGGCGGATGCGTTCGATATCGCTATCGGCATCGGCACCGACCTTGAGCTGGAATTTCGTATAGCCCTCATCACGGTAGCCCGCGACATTGGCAGCCATCGCGGCGGGTTCGATCTGCGAAATCGCGCGGTAAAGGTGGATGTCTTCCTGCGCCTTGCCGCCCAGAAGCTGATAGATCGGCAGGCCCGTTGCCTTGCCGAGGATATCCCAGCAGGCGACGTCAATCGCGGCCTTCACATAGGGATGCCCGCGCAGCACCGCATCCATATGGCGGTTGAGAGTGCCGAGATCGCGCGGGTCCATTCCAATGACCTTGGGGCCGATCTCGGCCAGGCCCGAACGCACGCCAAGCGCATAGGCTGGCAGATAGGCGGAACCGAGCGGGCAGCATTCGCCCCAGCCAGTAATCCCGGCATCGGTCACGACCTCGACCACAGTCGCATCAAAGACCTCGACGTAATTGCCGTTCGACCAGCTATAGCGGCCTTCCTTCAGGGGCAGATCGACCTGATAGGCACGAATGGCGGTGATTTTCACTTTTCTGTCCCCCCTGAACGTCGGTCAGGCCAATGTTGTCAGCGTTCCGGCCTGCATGCGCAAGGCCCCGGCCCCGGATAGCTGCGCCATATGCCAGGCCAGAACCTGATTGCTGGATAAAACCGGCTTGCCCGTCCGTGCCTCGATTTCGCCAATGACGTCGAGCGTGCGCAGGTTGGTACAGGACAGGAAGATGAAATCGGATTGCTCCGATGACCCCAACCGAACCGCCGCGTCAATCAGCGAATGGGGGGCGATGCGCGCCACCTTGGCTTCTTCAGCCTCATCGAACGACCCGAATACCACGGTTTCGAGCCCACCCTTCGCCAGGACGCCCCGCAATGTCGCAGACACCTCCTCGACATAGGGCGACAGAAACGCCATGCGCGCCACTCCAAGCGCACCCGCCGCCGCCAGAAGTGCCGAAACCGGTTCCGTCACCGCCTTGGTGGCGCAACCACCTGAGACAAGATCGGCGATCTTGCCCGGCCCGATGACCGAGGTTCCCGACGTACAACCATAGCCCACCGCATCGAATTCAACCGCGCGCGGGAAAAGACCGGCTGCTGCGGGCAGATGCGCCTCCATGGATTTCAGCGTTTCGCCGGAAACTTCCAGCCCGCTTGGCACCCGGCTGACATAAAGCGATACATGATCAATAGGCAATAACCGACGGAAATCATGTTCAATTGTCTCATCCGTCTGCAAGACGACCAGACCAAGACACGCACGGCTGCCGATCGGCCCCGTCAGTTCATAGGGATATGCGTCCATCGGATCCTCCTGTCCTTGGCCTGTATAAGGCCCTACCGGATTTCGCAAACCGGGTCCGATCAAAAACCGACCCCAAACCCGCCCATTCACGCCACCGGCTAACCGCGCCGGGTTTTCAGATTGGCGCGGGCCAGCAGCGTCACGGCAGCCAGCCCGACGGCAATAACCATCAAGGCAGGAGGTGCGGCTTCGCCGAGATTTTCGAGGCTGGCCTTTTCATGAACCCGCGTCGCCAGCGTGTCATAGTTGAACGGGCGCAGCAGCAATGTTGCGGGCAATTCCTTGACGCAGTCCACAAAGACCAACAGCAGCGCTGTGCCGACCGACCCCTTCATCAGCGGCAGATAGACCTGCCTCAGCGTCGCGCCGGGCGCACGGCCCAGCGACCGGGCGGCCATCGACAATGCCGGCGGCACCCGACCAAAGGCGGCATCGGTGGCGCCTTGGGCAATCGCGAAAAACCGTACAATATAGGCCAGAACGATGGCCGCCGCCGTACCTGTCAGGATCAGACCCGGATCATGGCCGGTCAGCGCCTGCCAGGCATCCGCCACACGATGATCAAAGGCTGCGACCGGGATCAGGATGCCGACGGCCAGCACAGCACCGGGGGCGGCATAGCCGATGGTGGTGACCGGCAGCAAAAGGCGCGGCAACCTTCGCCCCGACAGACGCACACCGTAAACCATGAAAAGCGCCCCCGCCACGGTCAGCACGGCGGCCACACCACCGACAGTCAGCGTATTCACCAAGGCACGCATCAGACCGGCACTGGCCCAGACCGATGGCTTGTCCAGCGCATGGGCTGCAATGACCGCCAGCGGCAACACGAACCCGATAGCAACCGGAATGGCGCAAAGCAACGCTGCCCCCCAGCCGGCCGTACCGGTCAGCACCATCCGGGCAACCGGGCGCAACTGGCGCGCCGACTGATAATAACGTGAATGGCGGCGGCTTGACTTTTCCAGCGTCACCAGAACCAGAATGACCGCCAGTATCACACAGGCGATCTGGGCCGCCCCGCCGGCATTGCCGGTTTCCAGCCATACCGAAAAGACCCCCGTGGTCAGCGTCTGAACCGCGAAATAGTCGACGACGCCGAAATCATTCACTGTCTCCATCATCACGATCGCAGACCCTGCGGCGATTGCCGGGCGCGCCAAAGGCAGACCCACGCGCCAGAAGAGCGCCAGGGGCCCCGCCCCCAAGGCACGGGCAACCTCGTAACAACCGGCGGATTGTTCGCGGTAAGCGGCGCGTGCCAGCATATAGACATAAGGATAAAGCGCGGCCCCCAGCACGAAAACAGCCGCCAAACGGGACCGTACCTGCGGAAACCAGTAATCACGGGCCGATGTCCAGCCCATCAACTCGCGCAGCGCCCCCTGAACCGGCCCGGAATAATCCAGAAAATCCACCAGCGCATAGGCCCCGACATAGGCCGGGATGGCCAGAGGCAGCAAAAGCAGCCATTCTAGCAGCCATGACCCGGGAAACCGGTACATCGAAATCAGCCATGCCGCCCCGGTTCCCATGGCGGCTGCCAGCAATGCCGTTCCTACGGTCAAAAGGATCGTATTGGCCAGATAGCGCGGCAGTGTCGTGGCGATCAGATGCGGCCAGATGTTTTCCGTCGGCGACAAGGCCAAAATCAGCACTGACAGGACCGGCATCACAACCAGCGCCGCTATCGCCAATGATCCGCCCGACCAAAAACCGCCCAGGCCGAAAATCCGTCGCCGGATCGGCAAAAAACCAATTGGATGAGTGTTTTGGTCAGCCATGTGGGTCCGCCGTTACAGGAAAGCGGTTTTCCTGTCCAGAAAGGCCGTATAGGTTCAGGCCAAATCAGCGCAAACGGTTTGCCTTTGGTCCGAAGCAGATTAAAGGCAATCCAGAACAAAACGTTTCAGGCAGGACCGGGCCTAACATGCAGATCGTCTACCACATAGGGGCCCATTGCACCGATGAAGACCGGTTGGTGCGCAGCCTGCTGAAAAGCCGTGGTGTGCTGGCCCCGCAAGGCATCATCGTACCGGCGCCCCGCCTATACCGGCAGATCCTGCCGCGTATCGCACAATCCATGAATGACGGCCCCGCAGGCGCTGAAACCCAGAAAGTCATCCTTGATGCAGTGATGGAGGAGGAAAAGGCCGAACGACTGGTATTCAGCCATGACTACCTGATCGGCTTTCCCCGTGGCGCCATCTCGGAAATCGGTTTTTACAAAGGCGTGGTGGAACGCATCACCGCCTTTTCAAACCTCTTCCCCGACGCTCAGAATGAATTTCACCTGGCCTTGCGCAACCCTGCGACGATGATCCCCGCACTTATCGCGCGCATTCCCGACGCCACTTACGAAAGCGTCATGGGCGGCGTCGATCCCTTATGTCTGCGGTGGGCACCGGTCGTACAGCGCCTGCTTACCGCCCTGCCCGGCATCGACCTGACCGTCTGGTGCAACGAGGATACCCCGCTGATCTGGCCCGAATTGTTGCGCAACATGGCCGGGCTTCCGGCTGAGGCCGAGATGGAAGGTGATTTCGACCTCTTGTCATCGATCATGTCAGAGGTTGGTCTGTCCCGTCTCAAGGCTTTTCTGGAAAGCCACCCGCCCCGCTCGATCAGCCAGCGGCGGCGAATCGTGATGGCCTTTCTCGACAAATTCGCCCTAAAGGACGAAATCGAGATGGAGATACCCCTCCCCGGCTGGACAGCCGACCTGGTTGAGGCCATCACCGCCGTCTATGACGCCGATGTTGCCGAAATCGAAGCCATCCCGGAAATTGATTTCATTGCGCCCTGAAACCCTCGCCCGGAATATCGACGGATAAAGCAGGCAAGCGCCGGTATGGCGCTTATGCCATTCCGAGCGCGGCTTTGTACATTTCCAGCACCGCCTCTTCCTCGGCCAGATCCTCTTTGTCGCGCTTTCGCAGCGCAATCACCTTGCGGATCACCTTGGTGTCGTATCCACGCCCCTTGGCTTCGGCCATCACTTCTTTTTGCTGGTCGGTGATATCTTTCTTTTCGGCCTCAAGATGTTCATAACGCTCAATAAACTGGCGCAATTCGTCGGCAGTGACACTATAGGTGGCATCGGACACAACGTCATTCATGGTAATTCTCCGGTTCTGGCTGGCGCCAGTGACTAGTCGCTTGAACGTACGGCATCAAGACCCGAGCTTGCCCCAACTGCAACTTCGCGCTAGAGCGGCATCCGCCAAACCTGTACCGGCGGTATGATTGCGGTCAGGAAGGGCGGGTGCTGAACTTGTTCTGAGATCTGAATATCATCTGCAAAGCACGCAGGTTTCACGTCGGGCGGCATCTGGAATTTTGGGAGGACAGAAAATGGACTGGCTTATCTGGATCGGTGCTCTGGTGACTCTGGCAGGGCTTGGTCTGTTGGTCGCCTGCATCCTTTCAGTCCTCAAGGCCCGGCGTTCGGGCCTGCCCGATGCGGAACTGCACCAGAAACTGCAAAAGGCCGTTGCCAAGAACCTTGCAGCACTCTTCATTTCCGCACTTGGGCTGATGATGGTGGTCACCGGCATCCTGCTGGGCTGAACCCGCATCACCTGCAGGCAATCTGCCAGCAGCCGCGGATCACGCCTTGTTCAGATCGCTGAAGGTCCGGCCGTTCTTTATCAGATCGTCCCAAAGTTCTGCGGGTTGCCAAAAGGCTTCGTCTTCGCGGGCAAAGCTGCGCAGATCGTTGCGGATCTGCAGTAACCCGACTTGATCGGTGCATTGCATCGGACCGCCCCGCCATCTGGGAAAACCAAAACCCGCCAGCATCACCATATCGATATCCGAAGGGTAAAAGGCCGTGCCATCCTCCAAAAGGCGTGCGCCCTCATTGGCCATGGCGGCCAAGGCCCGGTGACGGATTTCGCGCCCCGAAACCGGGCGGGCGGTTAACCCTTTGGCACGCCGCTCGACCTCGATCAGGCCCAAAACCTCGGGATCCTCGTCACCCAGATGCCCGGCACCGGAATAAAGGTAATAACCGCGCCCATGCGC
>JAOUMG010000133.1 GCA_029881635.1 Paracoccaceae bacterium
ATTCGTTTGGTCCAACCGCCTGTTTGGCTATTGCGCCATTGTCATGGCCGCGGTGCCGAATGATCCGGACGATCCCCTAGCCTACGACCGCGCAGCCCAGGCGGCGGCGATAAACATCGCAGCGGCGCGCAGCTTTAACCGCGGCCTGCGGTCCGTTTACTTTGCTTTGGGCGCACTTGCCTGGGTTCTCGGCCCCGAGGCGCTGGCATTGGCGACCACCGCAACGTTAATCGTCCTATGGCGTCGCGAATTCGCTTCGGCCTCTCGTAGAATTTTGTGTCAGAGCACACCAAAGTGATTCAACTTTTCCACCGACCATGCCATTCTGGCATCATGAAAACAGCTTTTCTCATCGCTTTCAGCCTTTTTGCAAACCAGGCCAGTGCCGAAGCGCCCGTCGTTGTTGCCGCCAGCGCGAAACATCATAGCAGCGGCTGGATGATCGACGTGACCATTACGCACCCCGATACCGGCTGGGACCATTTCGCCAGCGGCTGGGAGGTCATAGCACCAGATGGCAGCGTTCTGGGCTACCGCGAACTGGCCCACCCGCATGTCGATGAACAGCCCTTCACCCGCAGTCTGCCTGGTGTCACGTTTCCGATGGACATCGACCACGTCTTCATCCGGCCACGCTGCACACTGGATGGCTGGGTTCCAGCACCTACACGGCTGAACATCGAAGGTTACTGAAACGATCCGCGCCATGCGCGTCATTTCGCCGCTTTGCACCTGCCAACAGGAAAAGTGATCGCCCGGGCCATGGGGTAATGCGCCCAATTGTGGTAAGGTCACTCTGCTGTCACACAAACCTGCAACTGAGGCATTCAGAAACCTGGGAGGATGCCATGCCCATCTCTAAGAACCGCGACGATATTGACGTAATCGTTGATCGTATTCTGGCCAGTCCGGATCGGGCCGATGAATTGAAAGCCACCTTGCGCAATCGCATTGGAATAAGCAGATCAGGATATAGCGATAAGGGATCGTCCAGATTTGCTCCGAATGACTCCGAATCCCTTTGGGATAACGTTCCGGTGTAAAAGCCGCTTAACCGGCCTCAATCAGCCCGTCGGCTAAGCTATGTCAGCGACGCCCTTCACGCATCCAGGCGGCGATGCTTAGCAATGCCGCCAGCAGGACAAAGGCCCAAGCTGGCAGGATGGGCGTGATACGGATGTTAGCAGTCTGATAAGCCCCGCGAGGAGTGATACCGACCCAGCCACGCCCTATAGCGGGGCGACCTTCGCGCACGGTTCGTACATCGGGCAGATTGTCCGACAGGCGTAAAAAGCCACCATTGGTGGGGGTGACCGCTGCCGTCAGTTTCTCATCCGACGCGATCGTTTCCTCAAATTCGCGCGGGGCGGCAGGGCCCAGCGCCATGACCCGGTCAATTTCGCCATCCGAGAGCCGGTAAAGCCCGATATCGGGCGCTTCCCAGTCGGTCGTGAACCGGCCGGGGCTGGTTTCGGTCAGTTGTACAACCGTCTCGGCACCGTCTGGCGCGGTTATGGTCACCTCGCGCGCGCCTTCCGACAGGCTGCGGCGCACGATGGTCATCGTCTGGCCATCGGCTGTGGCTGTCAGAGCTTCTTCTTCAAGGTCGGGCTCTTTCATCATCCAATGCGCAAGACGGCGCAAAAGTTCCAGTTGTGGCCCGCCGCCTTCAAAGCCGCGGCTCCAAAGCCAGGCATTGTCAGACGCAAGCAAGGCCACGCGCCCCTCACCCACATGGTTCAATACCAAGAGCGGTCGTTCTTCGGGGCCTTCCATGACGATCTGACCCTCGGCATCGGCCAGTTCCACGATCCGCAACCAACGGCCCCATGTCGGCGCCCCGACCTCTCCGGCAACACCACCTTCGGGGGTAAATGTCTCCAACCCTTCTGTTACAGGGTGGCGCTGGCCAAGGTCTGAGACACGCGGCAGATACCCCTGGTCCAGAATACGCGCAGAGGGGCGCGCGGGCAGGATGCGGCCCAGACCGGAATGATAGATGCTTTCTACCGATGCAAAATCCGGACCCGCCGACACCAGAACGGCGCCTCCCTCTTCCACATAACCGCGAATATTAGCGAGATATGAGGCTGGCAGAATGCCGCGCAGCTGATAGCGGTCAAAGATGATGAGGTCGAATTCATTGATCTTGTCGACAAACAATTCGCGTGTCGGGAAGGCAATCAGCGAAAGCTCGGATACCGGCACCCCGTCATGCTTGTCGGGCGGGCGCAGGATGGTGAAATGCACCAGATCGACCGCACTGTCAGACTTCAGCAGATTGCGCCATGTCCTTTCGCCCGCATAGGGTTCACCCGAAACCAGCAGCACCCGCAGACGGTCCCTTACGCCATTGATCCGCACAACGGCGGCGTTGTTTCGGTCTGTCAATTCGCCATCGGCGCTTTCAAGTGTCAACTGAACCACGTTCTGGCCGCCGTGCTCCAGCGTCAGCGGCAGGTCCATATCGACGCCGACCGGCACGGTGTAATCCTGCGGCGGAGCCCCATCTATGGCTATCCGCAGGCTGACATCACGACCCGCTTCGCCTGCAGGCATGGCACCCTGTTCCTCAATCCGCAGCGTCAATGTCAGCGGCTCGCCGATAATTCCAAATGTCGGTGCTGTACGGATCATCAGCCGCCGATCCCAATCGGACTTTTGCCCTGTCAGCAACACATTCAATGGTGCAGGCAGGTCGGGGGCGACGTCCAGGTCATGCACCTGCCCGTCAGTCACCATGATCGCGCCGGCGACACGGGCGCGCGGCTCTTCCGCCAGCGCCTTGGCCAGCACTGTCAAGGCCAGCGTTCCGCCATCCTCCGCATCATCGGCCACCACGATCTTGCGCAGTTCGGTATTGGGCAGGACGGCAACCTCGGCCTCGATACGGGCGACGGCTGCAGCGGTCTGTTCGGCGCGGCTGCCGATGCGCTGGCTGGCGCTCTCGTCAATGACCAGGATCACGATGTCCGATTGCGCACGGCGTTCTTCTGTCTGCAACGAAGGCTGTGCGATGGCCCCCAGCAGAACCGCCGCCGCCAGCGCCCGCAACCACCAGCCGGTCAATCCGCGCCACAGCGCCAACCCCAGCAACAGGGCGATAACCAGTCCCGCGCCCCAGATCACAGGCCAGGGAAGAAGCGGATCAAAGATCACCTGCCCGATCATTGCCCAAGCCTTTCCAAGAGCGCCGGAACATGCACCTGATCGGATTTGTAATTGCCCGTCAGCACATACATGATCATGTTGATCCCGAAACGAATGGCAACCTCGCGCTGGCGTTCGCCTGCAACCCCGCGCCCCACGGGCAGCCTAGGGCGGCCGCTGGAATCAATCGCCCAGGCCCCAGCCCAGTCATTGCCCCCGATCACCACCGGGCTGACCCCGTCATTGAGATTGCGAAAGGGCATTCCTTCCGCCAGTTCGGCATCCGGTGGCGCTGCTTCAACCCACACCTCGCGCGCTGCAAACCGGCCCGGAAACACCTGCAACAGGTAAAACGTCCGCGTCAGAACATGATCCAGCGGCAGAGGCTCCAGCGGCGGAATATCGAGCGGCGCAGTCAGCGCCTGCAGGCGACGGCCCTCGGGCGAGGCAGCGCCGAACCCTGCAACATCGGCATCACGCGTATCAAACAGGATCATTCCGCCCGTACGAAGGTAACGGTTCAGCTTGGCATAGGCCTCGGCGGAGGGAAGCGGCTGATTGGAGGTTACGGGCCAGTAGAGGAAGGTGAAAACTGACAACTCATCTGTGTCGAGATTGACCGCCATGGGCGGGTTTGGTTCAACTGACGTACGCGCAAAAAGCACGTTCGAGAGACCACGCAAACCATCTGATGCAATCTGGTCAACAGTGGCGTCGCCTGTGACAACATGGGCCAGAACCACTGCACCGGCAGCCTGCAGCAGACGTGCATCATCGTTGTCCTGCGCCCAAACGCCTCCGGGCTGACCGCCAATCAACAGCGCAACCAACATCACAGCGATCCCTGCGCGCGGCCCGGTCAAACGACCTGCAACCGCCAAAGCCGCGAGAACATCGGCCATCAGCAACGCCAGCGCAGCCGCCAAAAACCACCCCTTGAGCGGCGTTTCCTGCGCAACGCCCAGGCCCTTCACAAAAACACCTGCGGGCCAGTCCACGGCCACAAGCACCCTGTCCGGCGCAACGGCATTGACCGCCATTTGCCTGCCTTCCGAGGTATATAGACCGGGCGGAAGATCCGCCCCCGTTACCGGTTCTGCAAACCTCTCACCGGGGATCCCGGGCATCGATCCAGCATCTTCCAGAACGCCAAAACCGTCCAGAACCCGGTCTGCGACCCAGACCGTTCCGGCCAGATCACCTGCACTCGGGCTCAGCGATCCGCTGGATACCGCCAGACGTTCCAGCATCTGAACGAACAGTCCCGACAGCGGCAGGCTCGACCATTCGGCATTTGCGGCAACGTGAAAGAGAACGACTTGCCCGTCACCGATCACCTTGCGCGTCACAAGAGGCGTTCCATCGGCCAAAGCGGCAATCGTGCTTTTGCTGAGTTCCGGGCCGGGCTGCGCCAATATCTGCGCCGTGATGGCAACATCGGCGGGCACCGACAACCCGCGAAACGGCGAATCCTCGGCGAAGGGTGCCAGCGCCTTCGGTTCGCCCCAGCTCATCGCGCCGCCGACAGACCGGCCCCCTGCCCGCAGCTTGACCGGCAGCAAGGGATCAGAGACATCGCGCCCGATGTCGGACCCGGCCAGTTGCGGGCCTGCAAAGCGAACCAACAGCCCGCCTTCATCTATCCAGTCCAGAAGCGCGTCGGTTTCCGCAACTTTGGCAACATCCGCCAGAACGATCACATCCGGGCTTGCCAGCAACACATCGCCAATCGTCCCGTCGATCAGGTCAGCCGTCGGTTCCAGCGCGCGGCGCAGGAAATGGTCCGGCGACAAAAGTTCCAGCCCCTCGCGTGCCCCACCGCCAGACACCAGAGCGACCTTGCGGCGTTTGAGGGCATCGTCTGTCAGGGTAACGGCCCCTGCGGTCGTTTCGCCCGCAATCTCGAACCGTGTGATGCGGTTGCGCAATTCAGGCGGCAGATCGAACTCGGCCAGCGCCTGACCTTCACCATCCGCAAATTCAATCACGCCCCGCGCCAATTCCCTCTCGATCCCGGCGGGATCAAGCCCCAAGGCTGATACCTCGGCAGACGCAACCGCCGCAGTCCGCGCGCGCAGCGCCTTGACCGAGACTTTGCCCGCCTCCGATCCGACAGCGCCCAGTGCCAGAATGTTCCGGGCACTTTCAATGACTGTTACAGAACCGCGTTCGGTCAACGCATCGGTCAGGGTATCGCGACCTTCGCGCGCCAAACCATCCGACAACCAAAGCGTTTCGAACCGGCCTTCGGGGAGGTTTTCCGCCAGATCCGCCATTAAGGTTTGATCTGGTTCCCATGCTTGCGGCAGCACGGCGGGCAGGCCCTTTGCAACCACATCGGCGGCTGCAAAGACCGGGCCACCCGGCACGGGTTCGCTCAACGACATCAGTGCAACCGGTCGGCCGAACCGGCCAGCTTCGGCCAGTGCAGATGAAATGTGCGCTTGCCGCTGAGTCCAGTCGCGCGCATCAGCCCAGCCCCCGTCGGTCAGGATCAGCAACGGACCGGTGCCGGCGACCTTTTCGTCAGGGTTTAGCAGCGGTCCGGCAAATCCCATGATCACCAAGGCCATCGCCAGCATCCGGATCAGCAACAGCCACCACGGGGTCCGGTCCGCCTGATTTTCATCATCCGTGAGGCCCAGCAACAAGGCGACACCAGGAAACCTACGCCGGATCGGCGCGGGTGGTACGGCGCGAAGCAAGAGCCAAAGGACCGGCAACGCCAATAGTCCCCACAAAAGCCAGGGAATGGTAAATCCGATGGGGCCCAGCACCAGCATCAGCGCCCCCTTCCTAAGGCGTGATATATCCACAAAAGTGCGGATTGCGCGGGCGCGTCCGTATGATGGGTGAAAAACAACCAGTTGGTTTTTGACGCCAAATCGGTCAGCCGGGCCTTGCGTTCGGCCAAACGCTCCAGATACCGATCTCGCAGGCCGTCGGCCTTGCGGGTCTCATAACGCAGGGCGCCGGTCATGCTTTCGAAAATAGTGCGCCCGTCAAAAGGAA
>JAOUMG010000134.1 GCA_029881635.1 Paracoccaceae bacterium
AATGAGGGCCGCTGAAGAAAACAGAAATCGCCTGCGCCTTGGCGAAGCCGTCTTTGACCCGCGCACCTGTCTTCTAATCGACCAGCACGGCAGTCCCATTGCCGTGCGCGAACAATCCTTGCGCGTTCTTGACGAACTGGCTGCGCGAAACGGCGAGACAGTAGAAAAGGACGATCTGGTCAGCGCGGTATGGGCAGGGATTTCCGTTTCGGATGACAGCCTGGTGCAGTGTATCAAGGATATTCGCGCCGCCTTGGGTGACAGCGAACGGCAACTTCTGCGCACCACCGTCGGCCGGGGCTACAGCTTGCATGGCGTGCGCGAAATTCCCATCAGTCCGGGGTCACTTCCAAAGCTTTTGATCTCGTCGATTCGTGTCAAAACCGATGCTCCGGAACTCATGGAACTCGCCGAGGTGATCACGGAGGAGCTTATCATTGCCCTTTCTCCCCGCTCGGGGCTCAGGGTTATCACTGACGAGACACTGCGCGGAACGGCACTTTATGCCATCAACGGGCGGGCGAGCCAGTTGGGTGAAAATTACCGTGTGTTCGTGCAGTTGGTCAAAGGACAATCCGGCGACGTGGTGTTCGCCCGGACATGGAATGTCCCGGTCGACAAAGCAGACGTCCTTCCCCATCAGATCGCAGACCAGATTGGCAATATCCTGCGTGTTCAAATGATCACTTATGCAGGCGAGGAACACATCGCCCGCGACAATGACGAACTGAACACACAAGAGCTTTTGGCTAAGGCGGCCTATCATATGGCGCGCTTTCATATCCACAACTGGGACGCCGCTCGTGCAACGCTTTCACATGCGGTAGAGCGCGACAAAACCAATCCCATGGCCCTTGCCATGCGTGCGTCGATGGCCACGCAAATGACCCCGAATGTCGCGTTTTCCAGAATTCCCGATGACCACGAATACTGTTTTGAGTTGGCCAACCGAGCCGTGGAAATCGCGCCGGGAATTGACTTCGTGATACGTACCCGTGGTAACCTACGGCTTTGGCTCAAGGCGGATCACGAAGGCGCACGCGCCGATTGCGGGCGGGCGCTTTCGGTCAATCCTTCCTTTCACCTGGCCATTCTGACAATCGCCACCAGCGAGATTTTCGCGGGCGAGCGCCGGACGGGAGCTGCACGGATGAAAAGGTTGATGGACTTGTGCACGGCAAATGACTCGCAGTTTCCGCTTTACCTTTCTTTACTGGGACTGGGCCAACTGTTGGAAGGCGATACGGACGCCGCCTTGCAAAGCGCCCGCGAGGGTCACGAACGCGCACCAAGTGATGCCTGGTGTAGATATGTTTATGCCACCGTCGCGGCGGATCGAGACAGGATCGCGAAGACCGAAGGGTTCCGGCGCATGATCGCCGGTATCGGCCTTCCATTCACGCATTTCCGTGATTTGCCTTTCACCGATATGCGGGAAGTCGACATGTTGGAGGAGCGGCTGACCCTCATCGGATACCCCCGCTCCTCTTGAATGGCTATGCGAATTTGTTCGGCTCAGCTCGTGCAGAACCCGCAAGTGGTTTTCTCGAGAAAAGGTTCGCGCGCATCGACTGGCAGTGACGACAGCCCGGCTCCGGTCCAGTCGGCCTTCAGTCGATAAAGGCCCATGGCATCGATTGCCCGCGCGAAAACGTACGCCTCGACAAAGCCCTCATCCTTCGCCTCAATTACCAGGAAATGCACGCCGTTGATCTCCACGGCGTCAATCTCGCGAATATGGAGGGATTCCAGGAGCTGTTGTGACGCGCCTTCCACCGGCGTTGCCATCTTGACAGCAAACTGTTCTGCTGCGGCGCTGCACGTAGTGGCGATGACGAGAGCGGCGGCGGTCTGAGCAATGATTGAGAAGTTCATTTGGTATTCCTTTATGTTTCGACGTCGACCTCGACGCCCTGAGTTCAATCCTATGGTCTCGACTTAGGCGGGACAGGAAATCCAAGTGAAATTTGTCCGAAAGTTTCTGAAATAGGATGTATTGGCTGACTCAGTAGCGAAGATCCGCTTTGGCATAATGGGGCTGCGATTCCACGTCGTTGTCACCGGCTCGATCGAAAAACGGTAGCAAGCTCGCTGAATTTGCATCGATCCGTATTGTCCCGCTAAGCAACCATCAGAGCGTCGCGCGGCGAACTTCCGGTTTCCGCCGATTCCGTGGAAAAACAACGTTTTGCGAGCGCAGAAAGTGTCGCGTTGAGCTGAGCGCAAGCGCCTTTCTTGTCAGGCTTTGCGCGTTTGCTGCGGTGCAGGAAAGATCTTGGCTAGTTTGCGGAGGTTTTGGGCGGTGGCGGCGAGGAGGAATTCGTCATTTGCACCGCAGGGGCCACGTAATCGGAGCCGCCCGAGGCCGAGAATGCGTTTGAGGTGGGCAAACAGCATCTCGACTTTCTTTCTGAGCTTCATCGAGATGTCGTACTGGCGGGTCTTTGCGATTTCGCGGGCAACCTGGCGGGCGTCTTCATGCTCTTCACGTTTGATCTTGCGGGCGTCCGCATTCGGGCAGCACTTCGGCTTGGAGGGACACGCCTTGCAGGTCAGTTTCAAGGCCTGATACTTGGCGACACCCTTGCCGGTTGGTCCACGGCTCGGATCAGAATAGTTGCGACGGAATAGCTTGAGCACTTCACCTTCCGGGCAAATGTACTGGTTGTTCTCTGCATCCCATTCAAAGTCGGCGCGGGACCAGGTGCTATCCCTGCGACCAGCCTTGTCAATCACTGGGATATGCGGTGCGATGCCGCGATCCACCAGCCAGCCCAGCATCGGGCCGGAGCCGTAGGCCGTGTCTGCGATGATGCGCTCGGGATGCAGATCGAAAGTATCTTTGACCCGGCCCAGCATTGTGCGCACGGACCCTACCTCGGCCTGTTGGATCGACCTGGTCGCTTCTACGTCGACGATCACACCGTGACCGGTATCGATCAGGTAATTGGTCGAATAAGCGAAGAATGCAGGGCCTTTGCGCGCTGCCGTCCATTGGCTCGCTGGGTCCGAATGCGAGGTGAACTTGGGCTGGACCTCGCTGGCGGCGCCGAAGGCGGCCTCGTCCAGCGTGTCAAGATACTCACGCACGGCGCGGGGCGCGTCGGCCGGATCGATACTCGTCGCGTCCCACTCGTCCTTCGCTGTCGAGTTCTGTTTGTTGGCGTCAGCCTCGATCAAGCTGGCATCGACGGCAAGCCGCTGACCGCTCACGAGGCCCTCCTCGATGCATCGGGCCACGGTTGTCTGAAAGAGGTGGCGCAGCAGTTCGCTCTCCCGGAACCGGCCATGGCGGTTCTTGGAGAATGTCGAGTGATCCGGCACCCGGTCGGTCAAGTCGAGACGGCAAAACCATCTGTACGCCAAGTTCAGATGGACCTCTTCGCAGAGCCGCCGTTCGGAACGGACACCAAAGCAATACCCCACGAGAAGCATCCGGATCAGCAACTCGGGATCAACAGATGGACGGCCTGTATGGCTGTAGAGATCGGGCAGATACTGGCGGATGCTGCTCAGGTCGACGAACCGGTCGATCGAACGTAGCAGATGATCTTGGGGGACGTGATCCTCCAGCGAGAACTCATAGAACAGCGCCGCCTGCGCTTCTTGCCGTGGCCCCATCATCGCTGATCCTCCCGCTCACTACGGGAATTGAATCAGCGGATCACGCCTCGATCAAGAGCGAGTTTTTCAACAAAATACGCCCAAAGTGACCGGAATCTCCGGTTGTTCATGCTCCGACGTGGAGAGAAGACTATACTAAATTATTGCTTTAAATATTCTTTGGCCGCGAACTCAAGCTGTCGGGCAATGTCTCGGACCGTTGACCGCTCACGGTACGGTTGGTGTTCTGCATACTGCGACGGTGAGAACTTCGGATCAATTGCCAAGAGCTGTTTGAAATAATCGGCGGCTAATTGGCGTTGTCCTTGCTCGCTTGAAAGAACTGCGAGAATTGCGATTGTCGCCAGATCGGTCGGTTTTGAGCGCAAAGCCGTCTCGGCAACTTTTTTGGCATCATCCAAAGCCCCACATGCGCGAGACACAGCCGCCAGAATACTGTCGAACAACGGCGGGTGCATCGGTGCGTATCTGATCGCCAGATTAATATGGCGAAGTGCCTCGGTATCTTTTCCACAATAGTGCAGAACGTTAGCGAAGAACCCATTGGCATGTGCGCAGTTGGGGCGGGATTGAACGGCTATTCGACCGGCTTCCAGTGCCTTGTCGAATTCCTTTTCCATTAGATAAACATGGCTCAGAACCGTATGGGCCTGGCCATCAAAATCCTCACATTCAACGGCCTTCTCGGCCCAGTCCCGGGCTTGGAGATGAGCGTCTTCCAGTGAATCTGCCCAACCGCGCTGGTACTCGTACCAAAAGGTAAGCGCGACCCATGTCGGCCCCAGTGCCAGATCGGGATGATACAGTGCGACGCGTTCGAAGTCGCGCCTTGCCGATTTGAGGCTGTCCTTGGTCATAAGAAAGAAGTTTTCGATGCCGCGGTAGAACACTTCCAGCGATTTCAAATCGGAAAGAGTCTTGTGCCATATGCGTGCTTCTTCTCCGGAAACAAGCTTTACGTTCATGGATGTCAGGACATCGGACACAACATTATCTAGAAACTCGAAGGCTTCGGAAAACTGCCGGTCGTACTGCTCTGACCAAACGATGGTTCCCGCCACGGCATCCACTAGCTGGGCGGTGTAGCGCACGAGATTTCCCGATCGGCGCACTTGCCCTTGAAGGACGTATTGAACTCCAAGTATTTGCGCGGCTTCTTTTGCAGAGTGCTGGCCAACAGCCGAAGCCGAGCCCGCCGCGATCAGAAACAAGCCCGACGCCTTGACCAATGCATTTTGTATGTCGATCCGCAGGCCCTGGGCCAAATGTCGTGTTTCGGCACTATCAGATATGCTTTCTATCGGCATCACCACGATGGAAGGTCGGCTTGGTAACGGCTGGTTGCGACCAGACCCCTGTGCGGCGGATGCCGCAGCTGGCGGCTCTTCTGATGCGTTTGTCGTTGCTTCCGGAACGAACCGGAATCCACGTCGGGGGACGGTTTTGATTATACGTTGAGCCTTGCCGTCGTCGCCAAGTGCCTTGCGCGCCATATTGATCCGGGTGGAAATGGCGGCATCGGAAACGATCCGCCCGCCCCAGACGCCGTCAATCAGATCGTCGCGGCTCAAGAGGCGCCGGTCACTCTCAGCAAAGTATCTGATTAGGTCGAAAACCTGGGGCTCGATAGCCTGAATTTCGCCTCCCCGGGTCAACTCCAGCGAGTCAAGATCAAGGCAGCAGTCTGCAAACTCAATTCGCTTGAACTTCATCAGATTCGGTCCAAATCCTACGCCCAGTGTTGCACCATAACCGGCGCAAGGCCGTTTCTAAAGAAAATCTGGAGAACTCCGTCAAGCGGGAGGGTCGAGAGGCGTCTAACCTCAAATTTACGAACAATGAGGCAAACCCAACCTAAGGAGACAACAAATGATCCGCATCGCAAAAAATGAATTCATCCGGAAAGACGGCTCGGTCGATACAACCAAAGCCATGTTGGCTGGGCACGACGAAAGAACAGATACTCTGCGAGCCATGGGTCGGGCAGCGGCACACTGGATTTCCCGCCGGTTGTCTGCGTCAGCAAAGGGAAAAGCACCCAGATCGGCCTAGCCCGGTCAAAGTTGCCGAAAACCACTGCGTCGAAACGAGATTTTGCGGAACTATCTCCTTCCAGTGAAAACGGCGGTTATCGCCGTTTTTGCCTCTTCCACAAAAGATCACTGAAATAGCTGCGCCCGAATCCCACGGAGAAACCATCCCGGTCTCGCCGAGATTCTGCCCTGCAACGATTGGCAGGAAGGTCCGCAAAGCTGCAATTTATTCGCAGCGCAGCATCGGTCAAATTGGGCTCAAACCGGACCAACACCCTTTCGCGACATAGCCAATAAAAAGGGCGACCCGAGGGTCGCCCTTTTTTACTCAGTGGCAGACCGGGCATTATTGCCCGGGCTGCTTCGAACCGGCGTTATTACTTGATGATTTTCGACACGACGCCGGCGCCGACGGTGCGGCCGCCTTCGCGGATGGCGAAGCGCAGCTTTTCTTCCATCGCGATCGGCGAGAT
>JAOUMG010000135.1 GCA_029881635.1 Paracoccaceae bacterium
TTGGGTTCAGGTCTACCGCGCGGGCGACGTCATCCCCAAGATCGCCGATGTGGACTTGACCAAACGCCCGGCGAATGCACATCCCTATATATTCCCCACGAAATGCCCCGAATGCGGTTCGGACGCTGTGCGTGAAGATGGCGATGCTGTCCGTCGCTGTACAGGCGGTCTGATCTGCCCGGCACAGGCGGTCGAGAAACTGAAGCATTTCGTGTCGCGCGGCGCCTTTGACATCGAAGGGCTGGGGGCCAAGCAGATCGAGATGTTCTTTACCGATGAGAGCCTGCCAATTCGTGAGCCTGCTGATATCTTTACCCTCGCCACGAGGGATGCGGCCAACCTCACCAAGTTGAAAAACCGCGACGGGTTCGGCGAAAGATCTGTAAAGAATCTGTTTGAAGCTATTGAAGAAAAAAGAAAAATACGCCTTAACCGGTTGATTTTTGCGCTTGGAATCCGCCATGTCGGCGAAAGCTCGGCCAATCTTCTGGCAAATCACTATGTCACCTGGGAGGCGTTTGAAACGGCCATGACCACGGCAACCGTGGGCGAGGGCCCCGAATGGGCTGATCTGACGGCGATAGACGGTGTGGGCGATGTGCTGGCCGCCTCCGTGGTCAACGCCTTTCACCAGCCGCGCGAGCGCGCCTCGATCGACCGGCTGGTTGCGCATCTGGATGTGGAGGCGTCCCGCAGGGCTGTGGTTGAAAGCCCAGTGGCTGGCAAAACAGTGGTCTTTACCGGCACCTTGGAAAAAATGACCCGGGCTGAGGCAAAATCACGCGCCGAAGAACTGGGTGCAAAGGTTGCGGGCTCTGTTTCGGCCAAGACCGATCTGGTGGTCGCCGGTCCCGGAGCTGGTTCAAAGGCAAAGGCTGCCGCAGCCCTGGGTGTTGAAATCATTGACGAAGATGCCTGGCTCAGGCTGATCGGGGCATGAGCCGCCCGGCCATCCTTTTTCCGCTTTTTGCCGGGCTGGAAACATTGCCGGGCGTCGGGGTCAAGACCGCGCAGCATTTCGCCCAGCTCGGGGTTGAACGCCCGCGCGATCTGATCTTCACGCTGCCTTACGCCGGGATAGACCGCCGCTTGAAAAACTCGGTGCGCGATGTCTTGGCCCCTGCCATGGTAACGGTGGAGGTGGAGATTGGCGCCCACGTTCCGGCCCGTCGCAAAGGTGGCCCGGCACGGGTTTTCGTACGCGATGCAGAGTTGGAATTTCAGCTGGTTTTCTTTCATGCCAAGGCGGATTACCTGCAAAAACAGCTACCTACAGGGCAACGGCGGGTCATCTCAGGTAAAATCGAAATTTTTGACGGTATCGCTCAGATGGTCCATCCCGACCATATCCTGCGCCTTGAAGAGGCAAATAACCTGCCTGAATTCGAACCGGTCTACCCGTTGACTGCGGGGGTCACGCAAAAGCTGATGGCCCGCGCTGTCGAAGGCGCGCTGGCGCGGGTGCCAAAGCTTGATGACTGGATCGATGCCCCATTGAAGGCACGTGAAAACTGGCCCGATTGGGCCGATGCGGTTCGCATTGCCCACCACCCCGAAGGCATGGATGCGCTGGCAGCAGAGGCACCCGCCCGCCAGCGTCTGGCCTATGATGAGCTTTTCGCCCATCAACTGACGCTGGCGCTGGCACGCGCGTCGATCCGGCGGTCGAAAGGGCGTGCTTCGAACGCGACCGGCGTGTTGCAAAACAGGGTTCTGGCGGCCCTGCCATATCGCCCGACATCGGCGCAAAGCCGCGCCATGGGCGAGATCGCCGAAGATATGGCCGCCGACAAACGGATGAGCCGCCTGCTGCAGGGCGATGTCGGTTCGGGCAAGACTCTGGTGGCGTTCATGGCGCTTCTGGTGGCCGTTGAGGCGGGCGGGCAGGGGGTCATGATGGCGCCGACGGAAATCCTGGCGCGCCAGCATCTCAGCAGCCTCAGGCCGCTGGCCGAAAGTGCGGGTGTGGTGCTGGAAATCCTCACAGGGCGCGACAAGGGTGCCGAACGTGTGGCCAAGCTCGCCGCACTGGCAAAGGGCGATATCCAGATCCTTGTCGGCACCCACGCTGTGTTTCAAAAGGACGTGGTTTTTCATGATCTGCGCCTGGCCGTCGTGGATGAACAACACCGGTTCGGTGTTGCCCAGCGGATGGAACTGGGGGCAAAGGGGCAGGGCGCGGATGTGCTGGTGATGACCGCAACACCAATTCCCCGCTCGCTCAGCCTGGCCCAATACGGCGATATGGATATGTCGGTTCTGGATGAAAAGCCCGCAGGACGGCTGCCGGTCAAAACCGCGCTGATATCCGCAGGGCGCTATGATGAGGTGGTCGCCCACCTGAAACAAGCCGTGGCTGACGGGCGGCAGGCCTATTGGGTGTGCCCTTTGGTGGAAGAAAGCGAGGCGGTCGACCTGACTGCCGCCGAAGATCGCTACAAGGCGCTGCGCGCGACCTTCGGCGAAGGCGTCGTCGGGCTGGTTCACGGGCAGCTTCCGCCTGCCGAAAAAGACGCGGCCATGGCCGATTTTGCCGCGGGAAAGACCAAGGTTCTGGTTGCAACGACGGTGATCGAGGTTGGTGTCAACGTACCCAATGCCTCGATCATGGTGATCGAACGGGCCGAGATTTTTGGGTTGGCGCAGCTTCACCAGCTTCGCGGGCGTGTCGGGCGCGGGTCGGCTTCATCCACCTGCCTCTTGATGTATCAGCCGCCGCTGTCACCGACTGCCGAACGCCGTCTGGCGATCTTGCGTGAAACCGAGGATGGTTTTCGCATCGCCGATGAAGATCTGGCAATTCGCGGGGCGGGTGACCTGATTGGTACAGCCCAATCAGGTGTCCCCCGGTTCCGCATCGCCGATCTGGAACGCCAATCTGCCCTGATGGCCGTGGCCCAAAGTGACGCGCGTAAATTGCTGGCCGATGACCCGGTATTGCAAAGCCCCCGCGGCAAAGCTGCACGGGTGCTTTTATGGCTGATGGAGCAGGATAAGGCGATCCGGTTGATCTCTGTCGGCTAAGGCGAAATACGGTTTATTGCCACTTTGTTCGCGAATGTTCCTAAAAAGTTCTTTACAGGCCGTTTCAATTGTGAGAACAAATAGGCAACAGATATGTTATCGAAAGGTTTCCAGATGCTGAATGATCTCAAATCCGCCCTATCCCGTTCGTCGGGAACCTTGATTCAGGATGCAGCAGGGCTGGCCTCCATCGTGGCGATGCTGATCGTTGCTTTGCATCTTCCGACCTATCTCTGATCTGTTTTCGGTTTCTGCCTCGCGATTTTCCCTCCCGGTCCAAGTGTCTGTCCCCAGAACGCGTGACTTCCCCAAGCCCACGCATCCGGTCCCCAAGGAAAACTCGCTTCCTGCCGCCGCTGTCACATCGACAGTGGCGGTTTTTTTATGCCTGAGGGTGTTGGATGGCTGTCAGGCCGCCGCTTCGGCAATGGCCTCGGCCGTGGCCTCCAGAGCCAGCAGAATTGAGGCGTGGCGGTTCTTGTAATCCCGCGCAGGCAGCAAAACCTCATACCCTTCGAATGGCGCGGAGGGTACCGGGCCATCGGCCTTCAGCATTGCCTTCAGTTCATCGCGGGCAAGTTCAACCTCTGCCCGGGTCCGCCCGATCATCGCAGCACCCGCAATAGCTGCCGATGCCTGACCCAGCGCGCAGGCCTTCACATCCTGCCCGTATCCGGTGATGACCCCATCGCTCAGGACAACATCAACTGTCACCGTCGAGCCGCAAAGCGGCGAACGTCTGCGCACTGTTGCTGTCGGATTGTCGAGACGATCTGTATGGGGGATATCGGCCGCCAGTGCCAGAATGCGTTTGGAGTAAAGGTTGATCAGATCACTGTCGCTCATGGCTTTCCTCGGACCGGCTTCGTCTCTAGATAAGACGAGACGCTACGGTTTGCAAAGGGACCCGGATGAAATTTGACCCCGCGACATTGGTCTTTGACGCCAATGGCCTGATCCCTGCCATTGCCCAGGATGCAACATCGGGCGAGGTGCTGATGCTGGCCTGGATGAATGCCGACGCCGTGTCACGGACATTGGCCACCGGCCGCGTGACTTACTGGTCGCGGTCGCGTGCTGGCTTCTGGGTCAAGGGTGAAACTTCGGGCCATGTGCAACGGCTTGTGGAAATGCGGGTCGATTGCGACCGGGATTGTCTGCTTATGAAGGTCGACCAGACCGGTCCTGCCTGTCACACCAACCGCCCGTCCTGTTTTTACACAAGCATTCAGGACGGGACCGAGATCATCACTTCCGACCCGGTTTAAAGCCCGACCATCGCACGGATATCGGCAGGGCTGGCGCCCTCATCGCGATATTTGCCGATAGAGCGCGCATCGTCGCGCTTGGCCAATCGCTTGCCTGCGGCATCGCGGATCAGCCGGTGGTGGTGATAGATGGGTGTCGACAATCCCAATAGCCGCTGGAGAAGGACATGGATTGCCGTTGCGGCAAACAGGTCATCGCCCCGTGTGACATGCGTGATGCCCTGGGCCGCATCGTCGATCACCACCGACAAGTGATAGGAGGTTTCCATATCGCGGCGCGCAAGGACGACATCACCAATCCGGGTTTCGAAATCGTTACCCGATGTAAACACATCGCCCGCATGCGCAGGCCCGGTTTCAAGGAAAGCCAGCCCACAACTGCCGTGGTCGGGCGCGTCAACACGGTGGTCGAGATAGCCAAGTGCGGCGCCGATATCCAGGCGCAGGTGCCTGTCCTCGGGTCGTGGCATCAGGGAACAGGGCAAACCACCACAATGCCGGCCGCGACAGGTGCCGGGATAAACAGGGCCGTCAGGTCCGGTGACCGATGCATCCTCTTGCGGCGCAATCAGCGCGGCCTCGATATCGCGGCGGGTACAGGAACAGGGATAAAGCAGATCGCCCGCCCAGAGCGTATCGAGCGCTGAAGCATAGGCGGACAAATTGTCAGACTGGCGCAGAACTGGTGTTTCCCAGGAAAGACCCAGCCAGTGAAGATCGTCCAGAATGGCCTCTTCCCATTCAGGGCGTGCTCGGCTCTGGTCGATATCCTCGATGCGAAGCAGAAATTCGCCGCCTGATTGCCGCGCCATGTCATGGGCCAGGATCGCAGCATAGGCATGGCCAAGATGCAGCGGCCCCGTCGGCGAAGGCGCAAAGCGAGTGCGCATCAACTTTGTCCCGCAAGCCATTCGGTAAACAGGGTTTTGGCCCTGTCGGTATAGGCCTTGTAGCGGTCTTTTCGCCCCTTGCGGCCGCCTTTGGCATCAATCGGCGGGAAAAGTCCGAAGTTCACGTTCATCGGTTGAAAGGTCTTGGCTTCGGCGCCACCGCTAATATGGGTGATCAAGGCGCCCATCGCGGTTTCGGGGGGCGGAGCGGCCAATTCTGTCCCGCGCATTTCGGCTACGGCAAGGCGCCCAGCCAGCAATCCCATCGCTGCACTTTCGACATAGCCCTCAACCCCGGTGATTTGCCCGGCAAAGCGGATGTTGGGCCGCGACCTTAGCCGCATCTGACCGTCAAGCAGCGTCGGAGAGTTCAGGAACGTATTGCGGTGTATACCGCCCAATCGTGCAAAGCAGGCATTCTCCAACCCAGGAATCATTTTAAATACAGAAGTTTGCGCGCCATACTTCATCTTCGTCTGAAATCCGACGATATTATAGATTGTCCCCAATGCATTGTCGCGGCGCAGTTGCACGACAGCATAGGCTTTGACATCCGGTTTGTGTGCATTGGTCAATCCAACCGGCTTCATCGGGCCAAAACGCAGTGTTTCGCGACCGCGTTCCGCCATGACCTCGATCGGCAGGCAGCCATCGAAATAACCCGCTGTCTCGCCTTCGTGGAATTCGGTCTTTTCCGCGGCCAGAAGGGCATCAATGAACGCCTCATACTGTGTCTTGTCCATCGGGCAATTCATGTAGGCGGTTTGTTCTTCGACCGTATCGCCCTTGTCATAGCGCGACTGCATCCAGGCAACCGACATATCGACGCTTTCAGCATAAACTATGGGCGCGATGGCGTCGAAAAAGGCCAGCGCCTCGGCACCGGTTTCGGCCCGGATCGCCTCGGCCAGCTTACCAGATGTCAGGGGGCCGGTGGCA
>JAOUMG010000136.1 GCA_029881635.1 Paracoccaceae bacterium
TTATTACCGTTGGTGCCGGGATCGATGTGGATCTGTTCCTGAGCAAGCCGGTCACAATTCTCAGCCTGGCATTGGCGCTGATGATCGCCAAAGGTGGTGTGCTCTATGGTCTTGGGCGGCTATTCAAGCTGAAAGGGCAGAACCAATGGCTGTTCACCCTGGGTTTGGCGCAAGCGGGCGAATTTGGGTTCGTGCTGACATCCTTTTCGCTCAAACAGCGCATTCTGCCTGATGAACTTGCACAGTCGCTGTTGCTGGTTATCGCCTTCAGCATGTTCCTGACGCCCTTGTTTTTCATTCTTAACGGCATTCTTGCCAAGCGGATGAAAGAGGATGGCATAGACGCCGAAACAGATGAAATTGACGAACAGCAGCCCATCATCATCGCCGGTGTGGGCAGGTTCGGACAGGTTGTGAACCGCATGGTGACCATGTCGGGTTTCAAAACCACTGTGATCGATCATGACGTGACGGTTATCCAGCTCCTGCGGCGGTTCGGCTTCAAGGGCTATGTCGGCGATCCGACACGCCCCGAATTGCTGAATGCTGCAGGCCTGCCAAATGCCCGTGTTTTGGTCATCTGCCTGGACGACAGATCAGCGGCAACCCAGCTTGTCCATTATGCAAGACGCCAGCGCGAGGATTTGCATATCATTGTGCGTGCCCGCGACAGGGAACATGTGTTCGAGCTTTACCGTGCTGGTGCTGACGACATTGTACGCGAATATTTCGACGCCAGTCTGCGGGTGGCACGCTATGTGCTGGAAAATACCGGGTTGACCGAACACGAAGCCCTCGAAGTGGAAAAGACATTCTACGACATGGACCGCGCCGGGGTGAAGGAACTCGCCGAGGTGTGGAAACCCGGTGTGCCTGCCGAAAAGAATGAGGAATATATTGCCCGCGCCCGCGAGTTGAACCGGGAACTGGAGGCGGCTCTGTTGCTGCGTTACAAGGACGTAAAGCGAAAAGATACCCGCACCGAGGATACCGATGAGACGGGTACATGAAAAAACCGCAACCCCGAGGGGTTGCGGTTTCAATGATCATGGTGTGGCAAATCTATAGCCGCCGGAAAGAAGGCCCGATCTACCTGTCGGTTAGTCACGCAGCGCGTGAAACCAGCACATCACCCACTGTCTTTTGCGCGCCAGCCTCATCTACGCCCGATACAGCCGCGACTTCGCGGGTCAACCGCTCCAGCGCCGCTTCGTAAAGCTGACGTTCGGAATAGGACTGTTCGCGCTGATCGTCGGTGCGGTGCAGATCGCGGACAACTTCGGCGATTGCCATCAGGTCACCGGAATTGATCTTCTGTTCGTATTCCTGTGCGCGGCGCGACCACATCGCCCGCTTGACCTTGGCCTTGCCCTTCAGCGTATCGAGTGCCTTGGAAATTAGGTCCGGCGACGACAGTTGCCGCATCCCGATTTCCGTCGCCTTGTCAGTTGGCACGCGCAAGGTCATTTTGTCTTTTTCAAAGGCGATCACAAAAAGCTCCAGCTTCAGCCCTGCGACTTCCTGCTCTTCGATCGACATGATCTTGCCAACGCCATGCGCTGGGTAGACCACGAAATCATTCGGGCGAAAATCTGATCTTTTGGTCTTGCTCATTCATCATGTCCTTGCTTGTAACCTGCCAACACTGCGGCAAAGAAAAGGCCGGTGTTTTGCAACGCCCGGTCACTTGTTTCTTTGTTTCCGATATGCCCGCCCGCCAGCTAGTGGAGCTGTCGCGCACCCAGGTTTCCTCATCATTTTGTAACAGTAACATAGCACAAAAAACGCCTGTTTTAAAGGGCCATGATTCGAAGTGGGTTTAAGACTGGTTGCCTGCAAGTCCTTGTTCACCAAGGAAACCATTGAAAAAACGGCAATCTTTAGTGATTCTATTGATTCGGCCCTTAGCAGCTAAATTTCGAATCAGTCGCCCTTGCCGGCCACTTCAGAAAAGTATTTTTCAAGCTTGCCGGTTTCGCCATCGCGGGCCTCGGCATCCGGCAGAGGATCCTTGCGCTGGGTGATTACCGGCCACATTTCCGAATATTTTCGGTTGAATTCCACCCATTTTTCCGTGTCAGGCTCTGTATCCGGGCGAATGGCATCGGCGGGGCATTCGGGTTCACACACGCCACAGTCGATGCATTCATCGGGATGAATCACCAGCATGTTCTCGCCTTCATAAAAGCAATCGACCGGACAAACTTCGACGCAGTCGGTGTATTTGCAGGCGATGCAATTGTCGTTGACGATATAGGTCATGGCGGAGATCCGGGGCGGGTTGGCTTTGCGTGATACCTAGCGACAAGCCCGCGATCATTCAAGGCAGGCAGGTTGGGAAAGACCACAGCCGCGAATTCGGGCATTGGCGCGGGAAATCATTCGCCCGGCCCCTCATCAGATGGTACGGCATCATTGGGCGGTTCGAGATCGTCATAAAGCAGCCGCGCCTCGGCAGCAGGGCCGCGGCGGACGCCGCAATCCAGGACCCGGACCACCCGGATCTGCTGGGCTTGCCGAAATGTCAGCACATCACCAGGGCAGATGCTGTGGCCCGGCTTGGTTGTCTTGGTTCCGTTGATCCGCAGGTGACCCTTTCCGACAATCCCGGCGGCAAGGCTGCGCGTTTTGAAAAACCGCGCCTGCCATAGCCATTTGTCGATCCGTATTCGGGTCGGCGCGGGCTGCTGATGTGCCTGCCCGCCCACTCAGATCTTGTCGCGAAGACCCATGAGCGCGGCCGCAAACGGATTGTCAGGATCGATCCTGTCCTTCTTGGCCGGGCGCGCCTCAAAACTGCGCTTTGCAGGCTCTTCGCGCTTGCCTTTGCTATGAGGTTTGCCCTTGGGCTTGCCGCGCGGGCGCCCGCCGTCACGCTTTTCACCGGCCTCACGTTTTTCCCCTGCAGGGCGATTGGCCCGGTTACCGCGAGTATCTGCGCGCGGAGCGCGTGGGCGCGGCGCCCAGGTGAAGGTATAGAACACCTCAGTTTCGGCCACCGTCTGAATGGCTGCCTCTTCTTCGGTGATCGGATTTGCGGTCTGACCTTCCGGTGTTGGTGCGGCAACAGGTTCCGATTTGACCTTTTCGCGTTCGCCGCGTTCACCTTTATAGCCGAGACCCGCCATCAGATCGGCGAATTGTTCAAGCGTCATTCCGGTGATCGACAGCATTTCGGGAGATGTTTCAAAACCTGCTCGACTGTCTTTCGTGCGCAGGATATCCGCCAGCCGTTCCAGCATATCGATGCGGATCGCACGCGATCCTGCGGGGTGGTAACCCGACAGCGTATAGTGGCCCTTGGGAACATCCGGTAGATTTGGCACCGTCACGAGACCGGCAGGGGGGCTTTCGGGGAATTCAGACAACCCTTCGAACAGTGACCACAGTACCAGACGCAACCGTGTTGGCGCGGGTTTCAGCAACAACGGCAGGAATATCGTATACTGACCAAAGCGCACACCATGTTTGCGCAGCATGCCGCGTGCGTCCTGATCCAGTGCCTTGACTTCATTGGCGACGTTGTCTCGCGTCACAACGCCCAGTTTTTCAACCAACTGGAACGCAAAACCACGCGCCAGCCCGGTCAGGGTTTCATCGCGCGACAAATTCAACAGCGGTTCAAACAGCGTGGCGATTTTCCTGTCGATAAAATGCTGAAGGCGGCGCCGCACCTTTTCGGCAACGTCAAAGCCAGCCTCTTCGTCAACGAACGCCTCGATCTGGGGTTTCAGCGTGTCAGCGCCTTTGACAAGCTTGCCTACCGCCGAGTTGCCCCACATGAGGCCCCCCTGTTCGGTAAAGTCCAGCTCCGTATCGGGAGCATTATAGAATCGATCTGCCCGAAGGTGAAATTCGGGGCGCAGCGCCTCATAGGCGGCCTGCCGCAAAGTGCGCGCCTCATCCGGTCCGGCGCTGCCATCCTGGCTGAACCGGAATCCTTCCAGACGGCCGACAAACTCGCCCTCGACCAATACTTCACCCTTGTCGTTCACCTCGGCCACAAGGCTCTCCTTTTGCTTGAGCCGGCGCATCAGAACAGATGTGCGCCGATCCACAAATCTTTGTGTCAGAGCATTGTGAAGCGCATCTGACAGGCGGTCTTCTACAGCGCGGGTTTCGCCACGCCAATGCTTTTCGTCAGCAACCCAGCCGGATCGCTGTGCGATATAGGTCCATGTGCGGATATATGCCAAGCGTTTCGACAATGTGTCGATATTGCCTGTCGGGTTGTCGATGCGCTGAATCTGGCCCGCAAGCCAGTCATCGGGCACATGGCCCGGATCCTGCAAAAACCCGAAGATCCGCAAAAGAAGGTTTGAATGTTCCTGGGCGGACACGGTCCTGAAATCGGGAATTCGGCAGACATCCCACAGCTTGCGCAGGTCGTTCGGATGGCGGGTGCGGTCACGGATTTCGGGCAATTCGGCCAGTGATTTGAGCGCCGCCAGATCATCGGCCTCGCGCCCGCGCATCAGCCATTCGTCATCGGGACTGGTCTCAAGCGAAGCTATCAGGCGGTCGAGTGTGCCGAATTCAAGATCGGAATTGCGCCAGTTGAGCCGCTGGATCGGCGTAAAGCGGTGGTCTTCTATCGCCTTGGCCACCTCGTCAGTCAGCGGGCGCGCCTCGCCCGTGACGCCAAATGTGCCGGGCTGCATATGCCGCCCTGCCCGTCCCGCGATCTGGGCCAATTCATGCGGGAAGAGATTGCGCATTCGGTGGCCGTCAAACTTGGCCGTGGCGGAAAAGCCGACATGCCCAATATCAAGGTTCAACCCCATGCCGATTGCATCGGTGGCCACGAGGTAGTCAACATCACCGTTTTGATACATAGCCACCTGGGCATTGCGCGTACGCGGACTGAGCGCCCCCATGACCACCGCGCAACCACCCTTTTGCCGACGGATCAATTCGGCGATTGCATACACGTTTTCAACAGAAAACCCAACGATTGCGCTTCGTTCAGGCATCCGACTTATCTTTTTCGAACCTAAATAGGTTAATGTCGAAAATCGTTCGCGGCGCATGAACTGGACCTTGGGCACCAGCGCTGAAATCGCGCCGCGCATGGTGTCGGCCCCCAAAAAGAGCGTTTCGTGCAGCCCCCGCGCCCGCAATAGACGCTCGGTAAAGACGTGGCCGCGCTCGGGGTCGGCGCAGATCTGAATTTCATCCACGGCCAAAAAATCGGCACCGATGGCGTCTGGCATCGCCTCGACCGTGCAGACCCAGTACTGGGTACGTTCTGGCACGATGCGTTCTTCGCCGGTGACCAATGCCACAACCGACGGTCCGCGCTGTGCGACAATCCGGTCATAGACCTCGCGCGCCAAAAGACGCAGCGGCAGGCCGATCACCCCGGTCCTGTGCGCCAGCATGCGTTCGATAGCGTAATGGGTCTTGCCGGTATTGGTAGGTCCGAGGACCGCAGTGATCCTCGCGGCCGCATTCATCGGGGCTGCTCCTAGAGATCGGTGCCGGAGGTTTTCTGCTCAAGCCGTTTGAGCGCTTCCTTTAAGCTCTCTTGATGCGGATGTATAGCGAGCGAGGCGCGGTAGGCCTCAATTGCCAGATGATCCCGTTCGGTCTGTTCGAGAATCATCCCCAACCCGGCAAGCGCCCCAAAATGTTTCGGGTTCAGCGACAGAGTTTTTTGAATGTCGGCAACAGAAGGGCCAAACTGCCCAACAAGAAAATAGGCGGTTGCCCGCGCATTCCAACCTTCGGCAAAGTCCGGCGCATGGTCGGTAAGGGCAGTCAAATGTTCAATCGCCGCCAGAAGATCACCGTTTTGTATCGAATCCTGCCCGCGTTTGAGCAGCAAATCCATCGCCGGCGACCCTGATCTCGACCATTCACGCTGAATATCCGATTGGGCCCGTTGCCACTTGGGGTTGTCCGGATCTGCGAGTTGGGCATAAAGATCCTCAAGCTTGCTGTCCTGAGCGTACAATGGCTGTACTGTCACAACCGTCACGAATAACGCTGCGGCAAATGCCGCCAAAAGGGATCTGAGAAGGGTGGTGCCTATCCGCATAACGGGGCAGAGTGTAACCGAAGCGTGCCAAAAAGCGAGAGGGCGCGTGCTCACATTTGGAGGATGA
>JAOUMG010000137.1 GCA_029881635.1 Paracoccaceae bacterium
ACTCACGGGCACGGCGATCATACCGGAGACACGCTCAGCATCGCAAAAGACGGCAAAATCCCGGTCGCGGGGATTTATGATCTCATCTCACATTGGGAAGGAACCGAATCCATCACTGGCATCGGCTTTAACAAAGGCGGCACCGTCGATCTGGGCGGTGCCAAGGTCACAATGGTTGCCGCCAGCCATTCCTCATCCATGGCGGGTAAAGACGGCCCGGTTTATGCAGGACATGAGGCCGGTTACATGATCGCGGGCGAAGGTCATGTGATCTATCTGTCAGGCGATACCGACATCATGGCCGACATGGGCTGGATGGGCGAATATCATAACCCTGATATCGGCATCCTATGTGCTGGCGGCCATTTCACCATGGATATGAAGCGCGCAGCCTATGCCGCCAAAAAATTCTTCAACTTCAAAACCGTCATCCCCTGCCACTACAAAACCTTCCCGCTGCTCGAACAATCTGCTGACGCAATGAAGGCTGCCCTGCCGGGGGTCAATGTAACGGAGCCCGAAGTATTGTCCCCCATAGTTTTCTGAAGGTTTCGTTATCTCGCGTTGGCGCCGCCCGCGCCAGATGCCCTACCCCGAAAGCGCACCAATACGGCCAACCGCATCACCGTTCAGAGGAAGTGTCCACAAGCACAAAAAGCGCCAAACCATTCCGGGCGTGGCGCAGATCCACGCCCGGTCAAGTACCTCAAAGCCGGATATCCCAGTATCGGGGGCTGACTTCTTCGGGCGGCAACCCGATATCACGCCGCAGCCGTTCAGGCAGATCTGACTGCGACAGCACCGGCTTTCGCGCGTCACGGCGCAGCGATACCGCCAGAACCGACAGCATGATCCGCATAAAGCCGTGCCGGGCAACCAGCGCGGCAATTGCGACAGAGGGCGGTTTTTCGTCTCGATAAATCTGTGCGTTCATTTGATTTACTGACCCGGCGCAATGCGCGCTCAGGCTCCTTTTGAAATTAATGGGCGAGGGTTTCCGGGCGGCAGGACGCAAATGTCCCTTGGTCAGGAATAGCGGGCTGTGGCGAGGGTTTTGGAAAAAGGCCGTTCAGGCCCCGGGTGCTATCAGCAGTTGCTGAGATAGGCCCAGGCGGTTCGAACGGCGGTATTTCCGGCAGCACCGGCACAAAGGTGCATGGAAAGAACAGTGTTGATCATTCTACGCCTCCCTTTTGTTGAGCGTTGCTGAATGCGCGCCTGATACGGGGTTTTCGGGGCGATTCCCAGCCGGAATGACTGGTAACCGCAAAGTTCAATCGCAGCTGTGCCCGGCCAGCCACAACGCGCTCACAGGGCCGTTTCAACCCCCGCACCAATAACAATGGAGCTGCAAGGCAATCACGTGCAACCGATACCTTTCGGTCAAAATTAGATCAATTTAGATTGAATTACAGTATGTTAAATACTGCCTTGCGCCCGCCTTTCAGCGAAAAACTCCCGCAGCATCTCTGCCGCTTCACCCGCCCTGATGCCATCATAGACTTCGGGGACATGATGGCATTGAGCGTGCGAAAAGACCCGCGCGCCGTGATCTACCCCGCCTGATTTAGGATCAGCCGCACCGTAATAAAGCCGCCCGATCCGTGCCGCCGATATCGCGGCCGCGCACATCGGGCAGGGTTCGAGCGTTACATAGAGATCGTGACCCGAAAGCCGTTCTGATCCTGCCGCCGCACAGGCGGCACGGATCGCCAGTATTTCGGCATGGGCTGTGGGGTCGCACATTTCCCGTGTCCGGTTGCCAGCGGTGGCCACGATCATTCCCTCAGGCGACACGATAACCGCGCCGACCGGCACCTCGCCCCGCATCCCTGCGGACCGAGCCTCGGCCAATGCCTGTTCCATATGACTGCGAAAACCGCTCATCGCCGCACGATGCCCCGCCGCGCGCTCTCAAGCAAGCGCTTCCCCAAACCCGCGAATAGGGTTACAGGAGGCGTTTCAATGCGACCCGAGGGGCCCGACCACCATGAGTGACGACAAAAAATCCGGTGACCGCATCGCCAAGGTGATGGCCCGTGCCGGTATCGCCTCGCGCCGCGACGCCGAACGAATGATCATTGATGGACGTGTGGCGGTGAACGGGGTCAAGATCACCAGCCCTGCTCTCGACGTGCAACCGAAGGACAAGGTGACACTTGACGGCAAGCCCATCGACGCGCCCCAACCTGCCAGGCTCTGGCTGTATTACAAACCCCTTGGCCTCGTGACTTCAGAGAAAGACGAAAAGGGCCGCCAGACGGTGTTTGACACCATGCCCGAGGACATGCCGCGGGTGATGAGTGTGGGTAGGCTCGATCTCAATTCCGAAGGGCTGTTGCTTTTGACCAACGATGGTGAGTTGAAGCGCCGGCTGGAACTGCCCTCGACAGGGTGGCTGCGCAAATATCGCGTACGTATAAACGGACGTCCCAATGAGGCAACGTTTGATCCGTTGCGGCGCGGCGTCACCATCGACGGCGAAAATTTCCTGCCGATGGATATCTCGCTCGACAAACAGCAAGGTGCCAATGCCTGGCTGACGGTCGGCCTGCGCGAAGGCAAGAACCGCGAAATTCGCCGTGCTATGGCCGAGGTGGGGTTGATCGTGAACAGGCTGATACGTGTCAGCTATGGCCCCTTTCGGCTGAACAAGATGAAGCCCGGCGATGTGATCGAAGTAAAGCAACGCGTTCTACGCGACCAGCTTGGCCGCGATCCGATGGACACAGCCGAAGAACCAACCGGCACCGCCACACGGCGACCCGCCCGCCCGAGTGATCGCAGACCTATTCGGGCCGGTGGGCCGAACACGAAAGGCGCGGGTGATCGCCGCGATTTCAAACCCCGCGCCCCGCGCACTCCGTCTGACAGCGACGACCGCAAACCGCGCAAACCCCGTTCAGCTCCGGGTCGCAAGGATGCCGGGCCGACGGGAGCGCCAACCGCCAGACAGCCCCGCGACAGCAACGAAGGACCGCGCGACCGCTGGGAATCCAATCCGCGCCCACCGCGCCGGTCAGACGATGCTGCGGATCGCAAACCAAGAACGCCGCGCGCTGCAGAGGGTACATCGGATCGCCCGCGCGACGGAAAAACCTTTGCCCCACGTTCTGGCGCAGGTGACGCCAGCCCCCGTAACTCTTCCCGCGCGCCCGGTTCGGGTAAGACGGCGACTGACAGAACCAAGGCTGATGATCGGCGCGGTTTTCGCGGCAAATCCAGTGCAGGTGATGCCAGATCAACGTCGGCGGAACGACCTCGGGGGCAAAAAGCACCTTGGTCGGGCTCTGGCAAGCCTGCCAGCAACCAGACAAAGCCAAGACCGGGACCCCGAAAAACCGATGGTTCAAAACCGCGTGGAAATCCCGGCGGCAAAAAGTAGCCGGACGCCCAGACGGGTGACGTGGCGTAAAGGTCAATTTAGACAGTTACCGCGCGAACAATCGCTGTAAAAGGCTTGGCCAAAGGCGTTGGTCATGTCAGTCTGGATTGTGGTGAGGGAGAACAGATGTCTGAACCCGGATTGCAGCGCATCGCGTATTTGCTGTTACTGGCGCTGACCCTTTATGTTGCCGTAACGGGGGCCAATTGATGGCTGAACAGTATGGCGGCAAATACAGCCCTGGCCAAAAAAACGGCCCATCAACAGGCAAGCCTGCCCCTGCCAGCCGGGAGGAACGCCGCACATTCTGGATGTTTCTTGCAGCGATCCCATTCGCGTTGAAAGCCTTTTGGCAAGAGCCGGTAGGTCTCGCACTGAATCTTGCCGCTTTTGCAACGCTGGTATTGGCAGCCTGGCTGACCCGCGAAGGTGTTCGGGCTGCCAAAGCCTATGCCGCGCGGCGCAGTGCACGAAGACCTGCAATCCCCCGCAAGCTGATGGCAACTGCTTTGACAGGCGGCGGCTTGTTCATGGGGGCATTCGCTTCTGGCGGCGCATTGCCATCGGCAATTCTGCTGGGTGTTCTGGGCAGCATGCTGCATGTATTTGCCTTTGGCACCGATCCGTTTACCGATAAGGGAATGGAAGATATTGACCCTTTCCAACAAGACAGGGCTGCGCGTGTCATTGCCGAAGGCGAAACCCATCTGAAGGCCATGAAAGCGGCGGCTGACCGTATCGGCGACCGCAACATTACCGCTAGGGTGGACCGGTTCATGATTACCGCGCGCACCATGTTTCGAACCGTCGAAGATGACCCGCGCGATCTGACCGCAGCCCGAAAGTATCTTGGCGTTTACCTGATGGGTGCACGCGACGCGACGATCAAATTTGCCGACATTTGGAACCGCAGCAAAGACCAAAGGGCGCGTGCAGATTACGAAGCTTTGCTGAACGATCTGGAAACGAATTTTGACGCGCGCACGAAACTGCTGCTATCCGATGACAAAACCGATCTTGATATCGAGATCGATGTCCTGCGCGACCGTCTGAACCGCGAAGGTCTGAAGACGGAACAATAACAGTCCGACCAAATCCGGGAGAGAGTGAACATGTCCGAATCCATCCGCGAAAAAGCGTCCCAAGCCTTGTCCGCCGTCGAGGAAGTGACAGCCGTGGTTCTTGCCGAACCCGCAAGCGAAATCGTGCCGCTTGAAAAAGCCGATGCGCCAATGGCTGAATCCATCCGCAGCCGGATCTCGGAACTCGACATGTCGGATACTGGATCCATCGTCAATTTCGGGTCAGCCGCCCAAGCTGAACTGCAACAGATCAGTCAGGCCATGCTGGCGGACGTTCGCAACAAGGATGTTGGCCCTGCAGGCGACAGCCTGCGCAGCATTGTCACCACGATCCGAGGGTTTTCGGTTTCGGAACTGGATGTGCGCCGCAAACTTTCCTGGTGGGAAAAACTGTTGGGACGCAGCGCGCCCTTCGCCAATTTTCTGGCGCGGTTCGAAAAGGTCCAAGGCCAGATTGACAAGGTCACCGATGACCTTCTGGGGCATGAGCACAAGTTGCTGAAGGATATCAAATCGCTGGATCTGCTTTATGAAAAGACGTTGGATTTCTACGACGAACTTGCGCTTTATATTGCCGCGGGCGAAGAAAAAATCCGCCTGATTGATGCCAATGACATCCCGGCCAAAGAGGCTGCGGTGGCCGCAGCGCCGGAATCCGACAAGGTGATGGCCGCACAAGAATTGCGTGACCTGCGGGCGGCGCGCGACGATCTGGAACGTCGGGTCCACGACCTGAAACTGACGCGGCAGGTGACGATGCAGTCATTGCCCTCAATCCGGCTGGTGCAGGAAAACGACAAATCTCTGGTCACCAAGATCAACTCGACTCTGGTCAATACCGTGCCCCTCTGGGAAACCCAATTGGCGCAGGCCGTTACCATTCAGCGGTCAGCCGAGGCGGCAACCGCCGTACGTGACGCCAATGACCTGACAAATGAGCTTTTGACGGCCAACGCAAAAAACCTGCGCCAGGCGAATGAAATGGTCCGCACGGAAATGGAGCGCGGTGTCTTTGATATTGAAGCCGTTAAAACCGCGAATGCGGAACTGATCGGCACCATTGAAGACAGCCTGCGCATTGCGGATGAAGGCAAACGCAAGCGTGCGGCCGCCGAGGTGGAGCTGAAGAAAATGGAGGCCGATCTGCGCGAAACCCTCGCCGCAGCACGGGCCAAAGGAACCGGTACCGGTGACAATATCGGCACCAGCGCCTGATTTGCCGACATGCACCCAATCGCCAGATGTTTCAGATTTGCTCTTTGCCTAGCCCTTTTGGCAGGGCTGAGCGGTTGCGGTGAAGAACCCCCGCGTCTACAGATGCCCGCGCTGCCACAACCTAGCGAAGTCACCCCGCCCTCTCCGGAAACGCTGGCCGCCGCCGAGTATTACAAGCGTGTCCAGGCCAGCTATATTGGCCAGGGTATGCTTCGAACCGATGGCGGGGGGGCGGATACGCCTTTTGGTGCGCGAACACTGGCCGAAAATTTCGCACGCATTGTCTTTTTTGATGAATTTGCTGACAGAGGCGGGCGGCTTGTGCCCGTTTCCACACAAAACCGGCTGCATCGCTGGCAGATGCCCGTCAGGCTGGCCGTTGAGTTTGGCCCCTCGGTCCCGACGGAACAGCGCGCGAGGGA
>JAOUMG010000138.1 GCA_029881635.1 Paracoccaceae bacterium
CATAGCTTCGTTATAGGCTTTGAAAATGCCAACGACTTTGGCCTTCAATTCGCTTTCAGCAGCGATTTCATCCCAGAAGACGCGGGCGGCAGCCTCGACCTGAGCCCATTCTTCATCCGGGATTGATGTCAGCTTCATCTTGGTGCCCTCGACCCGCAGACGGGCCTCGCCACCCCAATACCAGTGCTGGCGATAGTAGTGAGAGCTGTCAAAGCAGACGCGGACCAGTTCCTGCAAATGCGGCGGCAGTTCGTTCCAGCGATCCATATTGGAGAAGAACGATCCACACCATGCGCCCGAGATATTGTTGGTCAGGAAGTAGTTGGTCACATCGGCCCAGCCGACAGTGTAATCTTCGGTAATACCAGACCATGCCACACCGTCGAGTTCGCCGGTTTGTACCGCGACTTCAATATCTTCCCAAGGCAGTGTAACCGGCACGACGCCGAACTGGGACAGGAACCGGCCTGCGGTCGGGAAGGTAAAGACGCGTTTGCCTTTCAGATCTTCAAGGCTGTTGATCGGGTCTTTGGTGGCAAAGTTGCAAGGGTCCCAAGACCCGGCCGAGATGTGTTTGACCCCAACCTTGGAATATTCTGCATCCCAGATCTCGTTCAGACCCCACTGGTTAAAGAGCACCGGTACGTCAAGCGAGTAACGCGAGGCGAAGGGAAAATATCCGCCGAACACTGTGACTTCGGTGGGTGAAGCCATCGAGTCGTCATCCGACTGCACCGCGTCGATTGTGCCCCGCTGCATCGCTTGAAAAAGTTCGCCCGTAGGGACCAGCTGATCGGCAAAGTAGAGCTCTATTTCCATCTGACCTTCGGCGATCTTGTTAAAGCTGTCGATGGCGGGCTTGATCACATGTTCGCCAAGCGCAGCACCCGCATAGGTCTGCAGCCGCCATTTTATCGGTGACTGCGCATGAACCGCTGGTGCGGCGAGCGAAGCAGCACCTACCACGGCGCCGGTTGTCAGGAACTTCCGTCTGGTTGTCATCGGTCTTACCTCCTTGTTTCAGTTGATTTTCAGGCAGTTGACCTGCCCTTTGGTTATTGTTTGTAAAGAGTATCGGGCAGCCACATGGCAATCTGCGGAAAGGCAATCACGAGGGCGAGTGCCAGAACCATAACCCCCACGAACGGAATAATGGAACGGTAAATGTCGCGAAGTGTGATTTCGGGCGGTGCCATCGCACGCATGAGAAAGAGGTTATAACCAAAGGGCGGCGTCATGTAGGCGATTTGCGTGGTGATCGTATAAAGCACACCGTACCAGATAAGATTGAAACCAAGCGCATCGACCAGTGGTACATAAAGCGGCGCCACAATCACCAACATGGCGGTGTCGTCCAGAAATGTACCCATCAACAGAAAGGTGAGCTGCATCAGTATCAGGACATGCCAGCGGTTCAACCCGAGATCCTCAAGGAACAGCGCTTTGAGCGCATCGACGGCACGCAGCCCGTCAAAGATCGCGCCAAATGCCAAGGCGGCGAGGATGATCCAGAGGAACATGCAGGATATGGCGAGGGTCTGACGCGAAGCTGTCTCAAACACCGTCCACGTCATGCGTCCTTTGACAATCGCCGCAAGCGTCGCCGCCAGCGCACCGATGACAGAGCTTTCGACAAGCCGGACATATCCGGTGACGAAAGGCACCATCATCGCCAGAAAAATGGCGAAGGGTAAAAGCCCCGCGCTGAGCAGGCGAAGTTTTTCCGCGCGCGTAACCTGGGCACGTTCTTCGGAAGACAGGGCGGGCCCAAGCGATGGCGTGATCTTGCAGCGGATCCAGATGTAGAAGATGAACATCCCTGCCATCATCAACCCCGGCAGGACGCCAGCCAGCCACAGCTTGCCGACGGGCTGGCGTGCGATCATCGCGTAAAGGACAAGCACCACGGAGGGCGGGATCAGAATGCCAAGCGATGAGCCCGCCTGGATGACGCCGGTGACCATAAGCTTATCGTAGTTGCGCCGCAAAAGTTCAGGCAGCGCAATGGTCGCACCGATTGCCATGCCCGCAACCGACAGCCCGTTCATTGCCGAAATCAGAACCATCAGGAAGATCGTCCCAATGGCCAGCCCCCCGGGCACAGGACCGAACCAGACGTGAAACATTCGGTATAAATCGTCGGCGAGCCGACTTTCCGACAGCACGTAGCCCATGAAAATGAACATTGGCAATGTCATCAGGGGAAACCAGCTCATCAATTTGATCGACTGGGCGAAGGCGAGGTCATATCCGCCCCGGTCGCCCCATAGCATGAGCGCGGCAACGACGGCGACAAAGCCAATCATGCCGAACATACGCTGGCCGCTGAAAAGAAGCACCAGCATGGCACCGAACATGGAAGCGGCGATCAGATTAGGGGTCATCAGAGTTCTTTACCCCACAGCTTGGCCAGATCTTTGAAAAAGATCGCGGTGCTTTGCAGGATCATCAGGGTGATCCCGATGCACATGACGGTTTTGACTGGCCACATATAGGGTCGCCAGAGCCCACGGCGTCTTTCGCCATACTCAATGGCATAGGCAGTGCTTTCGACAGCGCCGTAGAGAAGCACCCCGAGATAAAAGACGAGGGCAAGGATCGTGATCACGTCGACAAACGCCTTGGTCCGATCGCTCCAGCGGCTGTAGAACAGATCCATCCGAACCGCGCTATCAAGTTGCAGGGAATAGGCGCCGCCCAGCATGAAATAGCCCAGCAGAAGGAATTGCCCGGTCTCATCTGTCCAGATCGCCGGTGTTAGCGCCGTGCGTGAAAAAGAGCTCCAAAGCATGACACCCATAAGTACGAACAGCAGGTACATCGCAAAGCGCCCAACCCGGTAATTCAGCGCCTCGGTGAAGCGAACGTATTTTTTGATCCATTCAGGCATATCAGACAGCTGCCATTTTCGATGGGAAGGATTCAATCGAGGCAATCGCGGCCTTGAGGGCTGGCGCAATTTTGTCTGCCATAGCCTCTTCTGCCGCAGCATCAGACAGCAGGTCATTCCTGATTTCGAGCATGACATTCGCAAGCCCGTAGGGCGTTGCTTGCAACCGAAGGGTATGAGTGACGTCATCTGCAGCCGAGTAGGGGGCATTCAAACGCGTTTTCAGGGTCGTTTGCGCCAGCGCGGCTTTTTCGACAGCCTTTGCCAATGTCGGGTCAGCATCGTGAATGACGCCAAACTCGACGTCGCGCTTTTTACCGAAGTAAACAGGTGTAAAGCTGTGCACCGTTACGAGTATCGGCGATTCTCCGACAGCGAGCCGGCGGGCAATTTCGCCATGAAGCGCCGCGTGAAAAGGCTGGTAGATCGATGTTGTCCGGCGCAGGCGGTCCTGCGGGCGAAGTCCCTGATTGCCGGGGATGTCATAGGTTTCGCTGCGGACTGTCATGGCGCCCGGTGCATTTGGTGCCCTGTTGATATCGTATACCAGTCTGGAGACTTCCGCCGCGACCAGTGGTGCCTCTAACCGCGTGGCGATCCCTCGCGCCAGACCAAGCGCGCCCGGATCCCATGCGATATGCGCTTTGCGTTCTTCTTCTGTCAGGCCGAGGTCGCCGAATTCGGCAGGAAATGTATTCGAGGCATGTTCGCAGACAATCAAAAACGGCCCCGGAGCGGCCGGGTTTTCGATCCTTACAACCGGAAAACTGTCTGTTTTCTGGCCCGGCATTTTGCTAGAATCCCCCTTGTCCATGGCGGGCATGATCTGGCCATCACCCCCGGTATGTCAATATATTTTCTTTTCCGAGATTTGTGTTACAATCGTTACAAGAGTTGCCCGCTGTGGCTGACTTGGCTGGCAGGAGAGACGAGTGGCCGCTACGCAACTTACGATTGAGCAGAGGATACGCGCGGGATTTGAAAGCCTGACCCGTTCCGAACGGCAGTTGGCCCAGCACATCACCCGAAACTATCCCGTGGCGGCATTGGGGTCGATAACCGCGCTGGCAAAAGGGGCGGAGGTTTCGACGCCGACGGTTGTCCGTCTGGTCCAGAAACTGGGCTTTAAGGGGTATACCGATTTTCAGGTATCCATCCGGGCCGAGGTTGAAGAACGGCTGATCTCGCCGTTGATCAAACATGATCGCTGGGCCGAAGGCGTACCGGACACCCATATTCTGAACCGTTTTGCCGATGCGGTCGTTGGCAACTTGCAGGCGACATTGAGCCAGATTGACCATGCCGATTTTGATGCGGTTGCGGGACTGTTGGCGGATAAGAACCGCAAAGTCTTTGCAATGGGCGGGCGGATTACCCATGCCATGGCTGATTACTTCGTTACCCATATGAAGGTTATCCGACAAGGCGTGACACTAATCTCCGATATGTCGAATGCCTGGCCCCCCGCGCTGATCGATATGGAAGCGGGCGATGTTCTTTTGGCGTTTGACATTCGCCGCTACGAAAACAACGTTTTGCAACTGGTTGAAATAGCGATGGATCAGGGTGCTGAAGTTGTGCTGATAACCGACCAATGGGTATCACCAGCGGCGGCGCGGGCCAGATACCGGTTGTCGGCCCATATCGAAGCGCCTTCGGCCTGGGATTCGACCGTGGCTATTCAGGTTTTGGTGGAGACGCTGCTGGCGGCTGTCCAGACACTGACCTGGGACGATACGCAGGCCCGGATGAACCGGTTGGAAGAGCTTTATGACAGATCGCGCTTTTTCCGGCGCTCCAGGTAGTTCAGATCAGTTTTGGCGGGCGGTGCCGCATGCCGGTGGCCGCATTGAACGCAATCGCCACCAAAAGAATTGCGCCTCCGACCAAAGTGTCTTTGCTGGCATCTTCACCAAGGAATATCCAAACCCAAATTGGCGCGAGCATAACCTCGGCAAGGGTCAAAAGCCCGATTTGCGCGGCATCGACTGCCCGGCTGCCGGCAGTGTATATGGCCATCCCAACGCCAAGAAGAATGGCCCCCATCAGCATCGCAAGAACGACCGAACCGATTGGCAAAGCCAAGCTGTCGCCGCGTGTCGCTACGATTGTTGCTGCTGCCACAACTGACATGACACCACCAATGAGCACTGCTGGCAGCATGTCCGACAACCGGCCCCAACGCAGGGTGATGGTAAAGGCGGCAAAACCGCTTGCCGACAGCAGAGCCGCAATGCTTCCCCAACCGGTACCGATGGTCAGGCCCACGCGCACCATCATGAACACCCCGATACTGGCCAGGCCTATGGCAGCCCAAGTCGCCGGGCGCACCGGTTCCTTCAAGATGGCCCATGCCAATACCGCGGTCATCAAAGGTGCGGCGGCAAACAACAGAACCGCGTTTGCAACCGAGGTTGCCTGAATCGCGTAAATTGCCCCGGCAAAGGCAAATGCCAAACCGGTGCCACCGATTATTCCGGGCAATCCTGCCCGGCGGATGCGGGGTAACAGTTCCCCATCTGATCGCCGCCAGATCACGAAAACCAGAACAGGGATCATTCCGAGGGAACGGTAGAACAGAACCTGCCAGGTACCTGCATCACCCAAGAACCGGATGATCAGGGCCATCAGAGACCACATCACTGCCGCCAGCAGAACCATCGCGACGCTTTGCAGATAGGTGAATTCCCGTTGCATTCCTGCCCCTTGGTTTTTCGTCAGATTGACGTCTGATTGCACACCCATCTGTCACGATGACGACGCATTGGGGGGTCGGTTTCGGCACGTTGCTCGGGAAAACTCCACGTTGGTTGCCAGATAAAAGCTTGGCGATTATGTGCCTAGGGGGTCGCGCAGCCAGCCATTGGCAAAGTTCAGGTCGGTGCAGCCGGTGAAACGACCCAGTCGGCCAAGCTCTGCCTCAAGCCGTGCTTTGCGTCCCTGTCCCATCACGACTCCGGCTTCAGGCCAGAATGCCGAGGTGACCAGCCGACCTTCTGCGCGCTGGCATTTCAGGTCGACACGGCCGATCAGCCTCGCGCCTTCCATGACCGGAAATACATAGTATCCGTAGCGGCGCTTGGCTTCGGGCACAAAAACCTCAATGCGGTAGTGAAAGCCGAAAAGCCGTTCGGCGCGCTTCCGGTCCCTCAGTGCCGGATC
>JAOUMG010000139.1 GCA_029881635.1 Paracoccaceae bacterium
GCTATTCCACTGGATGCGTTTTCCACAACGATGAAATCAGCCTGCTCCTTGATCTGGAGTTCGATAGCCCGCTGTCGCAGCGTGGGAAATGGCCAGCGACCTCGCTGGCTTCCGGTCAGAAAAAGCTGGCCGTCAGAGATCTGGTAGCTTTGTAGGACAGAATACGAACCCGAATCCGAACCTGAAGCGGCATCAATGCTGATGAACTTCGCATCGAAGGCCTTCGGCAGCGTAGAATATCTTTGAAATAGCGCGATGTCGACAACGCCGCCTCCACCCGGAATTGGGCGCTGCTGATACTGCGCAAGAAACGCCGCCTCACCCATTATGCTGCGTTGGCGAAGGAGAACGTCCTCTGTCAACCGTTTTGGATGCAGTAACTCGCCTTTGCGGAACAGATGAAACTGACCTGGCCCTACTGGAATATTGCGGTCTTCCTCTGACCGCGCCGGTAAGACCAGTTTGTCCCAATGATCAGTTTGGGCCATATGCGCCGCCGAATCAAAGACGGAGAGGCGCTGCATGACCAGCACCATTGAGCTTGCCACCTGGCTGTTGAACCGGGTCGACAACACCTTGTCGCAAAAGGAGTTCGCTCTGGCGCAGGCGTTCTCGTTGTCGGCTTCAGAGGCATCCAGGGGGTCGTCCAGAATTGCAATATCTACGCCTTGCCCGGTGATCGAACCGTCGACGGACGTGGCGAGACGCATGCCCCCGGAGGTGGTCCTGAACAACCGCTCATTATCCTTGTCCGTCGCACCGACCATTGTCGGGAATGCCGACTGATACCAGTCCGCTTCGATTATCTTACGAAACTTGTTCTGCAAATCGATCGCGAGCTCGAAGCTGTGCGACACCACCATGATCTGTAGGGTCGGATCGTGGCCCAGCAGATATGCGGGCCAGGCAACAGAGACGATGATTGATTTCAGGGCTCTTGGCGGTACATGGATCATGGCGCGGCGGATTTCGCCATTAGCGACGCGTCCGAGGTGATGTACGATGGCGTCGATGTGCCAATTATCCTCAAATTCTCGCCCCGGGTGCAGCGTTTGAAACACCTTCTTGACGAAGCTCAGGAAGTCCTGACGCAAGAGCGCGTCGATGTCAGAATTTGTCGGCATCGCCAGCCTCCCGGTCTATGTCTACGTCGCCATGTTTGCCCAAGGCCCGTTGCGCGAACTCCAACAACAGACGTGCATCATCTTCGGATGCCGGTAGTGTCGCGCGCTCGGCCCTATCAGGTTCTGACATATGAAGGTTGATCTGGCGAAGAAGCTCAGACAGCATCCTTGGGTCACCGGACAAGGCCCCTGCGACCAGACGTTTCACCAGAGCTTCCATCTTGGAAACTTCGGAAGTTCGACCACCGTCTTTAACGGCGATGGTCGCTGCAAGTTCGTCACGGATGGCGCGCTTGAACGAGGGTGCCCCTGGCAGGCGGCCCGTCGGGTTCCCAGATTGACCCTGGCGGAAACGGGAGTGCTTGGGCGGGCGGCCATAGCCGATCACGTAGTCATCCGACATCATAGTGCTCCTCCTGATGGCGGTGGAAGCAGCTTGACGGTTCTGTGTCGGCGAACGTCCTCGAAGGTCTCACCAGTTGCGGCATGAACCGCGTTGCCACGTGTCATCTCCTGCCAGCGGCGGATGGTGAGATCAACATAGGCCGGTTCGACTTCGACGCCGACACAGCGTCGGCGCGTTCGCTCAGCGGCAAGAAGCGTCGACCCCGACCCAAGGAACGGATCAACGACCAGCTCACCTGGCGCTGTTACGTCGAGAAGGGCATCCATGACCAGCCGGATTGGCTTGACCGTTGGGTGCGAATCGAAGTCGTCATCAGAATCAGCTCGCCCACCTGTCGCGCCGGCATAATGCCAGACGTTTGAGCGATTCCGACCATACTGGCCAAGCTGGATATTGTTCCGGTGGCCCGCTCCGGGCTTTTTGGCCGCGAACACGAATTCGTGCTGACTTCTGTAGAGGCTGCCCATGCCGGGGTTGGTCTTTACCCAGACACAAATGTTGAGAAGACCAAGACCAAGCGCTTCCAGCGCCTCTGCCATTTCGCCCACGTGACGCCAGTCCATGCAGGCAAAAAGAACGCCACCCGGCTTGACGCGACAAGATGCGGAGTCTAGCGTCTCAATCAGAAATGCCACGAACTCCTTACGAGACATCTCGCCGGAGGCTTCAGCAAACTCGGCGAACCCGCCTGAAGCATCCCTGACATGGCCATTGATCTTCAAATTGTACGGCGGATCCGTGAAGACCGCATCCACCGGCTGATCAAGCAGGATATTTGCCAAGCCGGTCCCGTCCCGGGCTGAGCCACAAAGGAGTTGATGGTCTCCCAAAAGCCAAAGATCACCGAACCTTGTAACCGGCGTTGCGTCAGAATGGCGCAAGCCAGAGAGATCATCGGCGGGGTCAAGGTCGTCGCCCCCTGTATCACGAAAACGGATTGCTTCTATCTCGGGTAGCTCAAAGCCAGGGAACTCCAGATCACCATCGATCTCAATGATCTCTGTTATTTCAAGGCTCAAAACCTCTTCATCCCAAATGCCTGTCTCCTGCAACTTGTTCAGGGATAGCGCGAGGCGGCGGAGCTCCACTTCCGGCAGATCATTGACGACAATGCAGGGAATGGACACCGCGCCAAGTAGGCGTGCCGCAGCAAGGCGGCTGTGGCCGTCGATCACCCGGTGTTTGCCGTCAGCGTTAACGCCGCCGACGAGGATCGGTATCCGGTTGCCAAAGCGCTCCATCGACCGCTTGACGGCTTCTACCTGGGCCGCCAATGCCTTACGGATCCGACGCGGGGCATCTTCGATCTTGTCGGTTTCGATCCATAGGATTTCCAGCGGCCCGAATGGGTCGTTTCGACGCGATGGCTTTTGCGATCGGTTCGCAATCAAGTCTGGGTTCGCCCAGGGAGATTTCTTTCGGGATGTGTTGTCGTCCATTTGGACTCCTTTCCAGTGCGCCTGAGCGCTCTTCGCAATATGCGTGGTGGAGTCCGGTTGAACATTTTCCACCATCGCCACGGTTGTGGTCGGGGCGGTGGTGATGGAGAGCATTCAAGTGATCTCTCCCAACCCGGATGTCTGAACTATCACTCTTTTTCAGAAAAGTTCAATATAAAATTAACATTATATATCAGATGGTTGGACAAACTCGGATCAGGGGAACGAAGTTGAATTTCGTTGCCCCTCAAAAGCGCACGCAAAAGACTGGACTTCGCGCGCGAACAGAGCGTCACTGGTTTCACGCCCGGTTCGCACTCCGGGCTTAGCTCGGTGACGGCCTGACATTCCGCGGGCCGCACATCGGGAGATTACCATGGCCGAATCAACCAATCCTGCGCCCCGCGAAACCAAGTCCGGAACCATCCGGCGATTGCTCAACCGAAAGTCAGGTGCCGATCTCGCCGCCTTGCAGGCAGCAACCGGCTGGCAGGCCCATTCAGTGCGGGCAGCGCTGAGTACGCTGCGTAAAGACGGTTACACAATAGACAGGATGCCACCGAAGTCCGGGGGTGGAACGGGCAACTACCGGATTACCGGCACTCCGGAGGGCGCATGAAGCTGTCTGCTGCGGGGATCGAGGCCATGGACCGGGCGGCATTGATTGCCGCCTGGACTGGTTTGTTTCAATCACCCGCCCCAAAAGGGTTGAGCCAGTCCTTCCTTCGCCGTTTTCTCGCTTTCGAAGTCCAGGCTCGCCAGTTGGGTGGATTACCAAAGGACTTTATGGTCGGTCTGGAGCGTCGTGTCGCAGGAGCGATCGACCGGCCCGGCCCAACACTAAAACCAGGCGGGCGGCTACTTCGCGAATGGAACGGCACAACACATGCAGTCGAGGTGGCTGAAGGCGGATATCGCTGGAATGGCCAGACCTATCGATCTTTGACGGCGGTCGCCCACGCGATCACTGGCGCGCGCTGGTCGGGTCCGCGGTTCTTTGGCCTTAGGGACGGTTTCTGATGACAGCGATGCCAAAGATCCGCAGCGCCATCTACACCCGGAAATCGTCCGAGGACGGGCTGGAACAAAACTTCAACTCTCTTGATGCCCAGTTTGAGGCCTGTGCAGCCTATGTCGCCAGCCAGAAGCAGGAAGGCTGGGTGCTCGCAAAGGACCGCTTTGACGACGGTGGCCTTTCCGGAGGATCCCTTGAGCGCCCTGCCTTGCAGCGGTTGCTGACGGAGATCGATGCCGGGCGGATCAGCATGGTCGTGGTCTACAAGATTGACCGCCTGACCCGTTCGCTTGCAGACTTCGCAAGGCTCGTTGAACGCTTTGATGCGGCCGGTTGTTCGTTTGTCTCCGTGACGCAAGCCTTCAACACAGCCACTTCGATGGGAAGGCTGACACTCAACGTGCTGCTCTCCTTCGCCCAGTTCGAACGCGAGGTCACTGCGGAACGCATCCGTGACAAGATCGCTGCATCAAAGAAGAAGGGGCTCTGGATGGGCGGCATTCCACCCTTGGGATATGATCCGCATCCCGACGCGAATGTTCGGGAACTTGTCATCAACGTCGGCGAAGCCCGGACGGTTCAGACCCTCTTCGATCTTTATGACCGGCATGGGTCGCTTGCCAGTGTCGAACGCGAAGCTGAGGGTCTGGGACTGAGATCAAAGCATCATCTGTTCCACTCCGGCCGGGAACAAGGCGGCGGCCACTTGTCGCGCGGCCAGATCCACAAGATCCTGCTGAACCCCGTCTATCTGGGCAAGATCCGTCACAAGGACAAGGTCTGGCCAGGACGACATGCGGCCATTCTCAATGAAGACCTCTGGGAACGGGTTCATCTGAAACTGCAACAGGGGGCACGGCGACGTCGCGGGCACACCGTTGGCGGGACTGATCAAGCTATTCTTACAGGAAAATTCCGTGATGAGGTTGGCGACCTGCTTACACCGACGCACAGCACCAAGTCTGGAAAGCGCCATTACTACTACGTGTCCAACCGCCTGATTACGGGCGGCCCCGATCCGACGGGCTGGCGTCTGCCTGCCCCGAAACTCGAGGCTATCATCGCCCGTCTTATCGCCGATCACCTCAGCGCAGCGGCCGTTGAACGTCGACTGGTGGCAGCGCCGGATTTACGCGAGGGCGAGGATCTGATGCGAACGTCCCAGAGCCTTGTGCAGCGGTTGCACCAGAAAGATCCGGATACGCTGCGTGCGATGCTGATTTCCGGATCGATCGATCCCCGGCGGATCGCGCTGACATTGGACCAGGCGGAGCTTGCAACCGCACTTGGTATCCCAGCGGAAAATCTGGCGCCGGACTTGGCCACCATTCAATCTCCTGTATGCCTGCGTCGCCGCGGAGTTGAGGCCAGGCTTGTGATCGGAGATCTTCAGCCCCACCCCGATCCGGTACTGATGCGTACACTCCGGGATGCACATCACTGGGCGCGCGCGCTGCGCGAGGGCACGCCCCTTCTCACCATCGCCCGCGACACCACGCATCATGACGCCTTCATTCGAACGCGAGGACAACTCGCCTTTCTGTCACCTAAAATCCAGATCGCCATCCGCGATGGCACCTTGCCACCGGAAGTCACATTGAAGCGGATGTTGCGCCAGCCCATCCCGCTGGACTGGATCACGCAGGAGCGGATGTTCGGACTATGATCCCAGCCCATCGCTGAGTTCCCAGAGTGGCGATGCCGCGCACACGGTTCGCGGGGTAATAATTCCCTGCAATTTCCCTGCTCGGCACCCCAGGGAAATCCTCTCAACCAAATGAAAACAAATGGGAATTCATGGTGCTACGGAGCGCAATACACCAAAATTGGAAAATATTCCCTGCTAATTCCCTGCTAGCAGGGTATTTTTAGCCTGAAACCGAACCCCGATTTGCTTGCAACAGAGACACACACCTCCTTCACGGAGGTATGGGTCTCCAAGTATCGTCTCTGTGGGGGATCCGGTCGCACAAACCGCCGGTAAATAGGCGATAAATACGCCATAAAATATAATAATATAAATGAC
>JAOUMG010000140.1 GCA_029881635.1 Paracoccaceae bacterium
CCCCGACGATGGAGGAAGGTACATTGGCCAAATGGCTGGTCAAGGAAGGCGATACCGTATCGTCCGGCGATATCCTGGCCGAGATCGAGACAGACAAGGCCACGATGGAATTCGAGGCCGTGGACGAAGGTATCGTTGGCAAAATCCTTGTGGCCGAAGGAACGGCCGGGGTGAAAGTCAACACCCCCATTGCCATAATGATTGAAGATGGCGAAAGCGTGGATGCGGCGCCGGCGCCGAAAACGGCACCCGCGGCGGCCACCCCTGCACCGGCGCCAACCACGGCGGCACCTGCAGCTCAAACGGCTGCGGCACCAGCGGCTCCGCTCAAAGCAGGGGGCCGCGTTCTGGCGTCACCCCTGGCCCGCCGTCTAGCCAAGGAAAAAGGCGTTGATATCACGTCACTTACAGGTTCCGGCCCGCATGGCCGCATCATCAAGGCGGATGTAGAAGCGGCCTCTGCCTCGCCAAAACCCGCATCAGCACCCACTGCCGCCGCAGCAACGGCCGCAGTTCCCGCGTCAATGCCGACCAGCATGGCAGCCAGCACAGTTGCCAAGATGTATGAAGGTCGCGACTACGAAGAGATGCCGCTTGACGGAATGCGCAAAACCATTGCCGCGCGCCTGACCGAAGCCAAGCAAACCATCCCGCACTTTTATCTTCGCCGCGACATCAAGCTAGATGCGCTGATGGCATTCCGCGCAGATCTGAACAAACAACTTGAAGCGCGCGGCGTTAAACTATCGGTCAATGATTTCATCATCAAGGCCTGCGCTTTGGCGCTTCAATCCGTTCCGGATGCGAATGCCGTATGGGCAGGCGACCGGGTATTCAAACTCAAGCCATCGGATGTGGCCGTTGCGGTAGCGATTGAAGGTGGCCTTTTCACCCCGGTCCTGAAAGACGCAGAGCAAAAATCGCTCTCAGCTTTGTCAGCCGAGATGAAAGACCTTGCAGCCCGCGCACGCAACCGCAAGCTCGCACCTCATGAATATCAGGGGGGCAGTTTCGCGATTTCCAACCTGGGGATGTTTGGCATCGACAACTTCGATGCTGTGATTAACCCACCTCATGGCGGCATACTCGCCGTCGGTGCGGGCGTTAAAAAACCGGTCGTGAATGAGGCAGGTGAAATCAGCATAGCAACGGTGATGTCGGTCACGCTCTCGGTCGATCACCGGGTCATTGACGGGGCTCTGGGCGCCGAACTCCTCAAAGCCATCGTTGATAATCTGGAAAATCCGATGGCCATGCTGGCCTGACGATAAAGCGTTTCGGGTTTACCTTGAAACACATATCATCAGAAAACGCATTTGAAATCAGCATCTTGCTGAATGAGAGGCGACGAATTCTGATTCAAGTTAAACACGAAACGCTCTATTGAAAAAAGCCCGGGGCATTAATGCTCCGAGCCTTTTTCTTTGCATAGCTTCAGATACCACCGTCAATAAGCTGATCCATGTTAAGCGATGGCTGTGAACAGCCCGCCTCGCCAACAACCTTGGCCGGCACACCTGCTACAGTGGTAAGGCGTGGCACATCATGCAGCACGACTGAACCCGCCGCGATGCGTGAACACTCACCGACCTTGATATTGCCAAGTATTTTTGCGCCTGCACCAATCAAAACACCATTGCCGATCTTCGGGTGCCGGTCGCCATCAGCCTTCCCGGTGCCGCCCAGCGTCACTGAATGCAGCATTGATACATTGTCGCCAACAACAGCGGTTTCGCCAATCACGATGGAATGGGCATGGTCGATCATGATCCCCTTGCCCACGACCGCCCCGGGGTGGATATCGACGCCAAAAGCCTCGCTAACCCGCATCTGCACAAAGTAAGCCAGATCACGGCGTCCCGTCCGCCAGAGCCAATGCCCTATTCGGTACGCCTGAACCGCCTGGAAACCCTTGAAAAACAGAACAGGCTGCAAGAAACGGTGGCAGGCCGGATCACGGTCATAGACCGCCACAATATCTGCACGCGCCGCCTGACCTAGCTGAGGGTCTTCGGCATAAGCCTCATCGGCGATTTCGCGTAAAATCTGCTCGCTCATCTCACCAGATGCAAGCTTTAGCGAAAAGCGGTAAGACAGCGCACGTTCCAGCGATGCGTGATGCAGCAGACCAGAGTGGATAAACCCGCCAAGCAGCGGTTCGTCACGCACCGCTGCACGGGCTTCCTCGCAAATATGCGACCATACGGGATCGACTTCGGCGACTCTCGGTTTAGTTTCGGCCATAACGTATTCCTCCGACATCTGCCTTCACTTTAACAGATAGGAATTCCATGCGAAACTGAAAGAGGAAAATGCGTGAGATTATGAAGTATTGGCCCTTTGTCGCCACGAAAGCAGGGCTTCGATGACAATCGAGACAGCGTTCAGGTAAGCTGAATCGGACATTGATGGTTCAGTAGGCAAAGCACGGTTTTGCAGGACGGCAGCCATAAGTGTGCCATTACCCCAGACTGGGTGAACGCGTCCGGTGCGTTTTCTGTAAATGTCCGCAATATGTGCCTGTTCCAGAAACCTGACGATCAAGGAGCGTCTGCTTCTTTCGGGCCAAGACATAAGCGCGCTGGCTGCAGCGATAACATCACCATGCGTAATGGACCGCATGGCTACGCATCCGGCAATTCGACTTCCATGAAGTGAACAGCAATCCGGACCGTGCCGCCCGAAAAACTGCCGCCCGACGCATCCATCTGCAGAACTTCCGGTGTGTAAAAGGTAGTTGGCTGTCCCAGCACTCCTCGCGCCCAGGCACCGGCGCTCAGCCCCAATCCCGACCCAAAGCGTCCAACAGCACCGGGGTTGCCCAACGCCCAACTGGTCAGCGTGCCGGTAATGGCTTCCGTTACTCGGGCCGTGACACCCACAACCACCGCATTCCCCGGAATTATCGCCGATGTCGTCGACACCGCGCCTGCTGTCAGATCGTGGTCTATTTCGGCCACCCGAAAGGATAGGCCAGCATTGAAGGGCGACAATGTCACCATGCCGTCGCGCCATAAAGTGCCATCGAAAATCGCACCGACGCCCCGATCAAGGATCACTGCCCGCCACCCTCTTTGCGGTACCACAAAGTCCCACCCGCCATTGCTGCCAATGGCAATCTCGCCATCATGCCCCGCCCATTCGTTGACACTTCCAAAGGGTACCGCGTAGCAACTACCATCAATCAAGGTGGCCGGTGGCGTCGACAGCGTTTTGGAAACCAACGTCAATTGGACAAGGCCGTCCAAGCGCACCAGAGCTTCATTCATAGTAACATGTTTTTGCGCTTGGGCGGGTTGCAGCAGCGGTAAGTTAAGGCGGCTGGTGTTAGACATTGATCATGATCCTCGTAAAGGGCCCGGGGCCGAAAGCATCCGACATCTGGGCCACATGGATTTCGAAGGGTAAACTCACGGCGTCAGCCGTTTGCATGGCGCTTGTATAGGTCCAGACAGGCTGTGCGACGGACGTCTCCCGCAAGATGGCCCCGGCCTGCACCACTCTCAGAACATAGATTTCCCGGGCTTCGCCCAAGGGAACCTCAACGGCCGACCAATTATCGCCATCAATTCGCGTTCGCCTGATCCAACTAACCCCGAGATCGCCGGCGGCCAGCCTTCTCGACCGTAGATGGGCAGGCGCAAGCGGCCTGAGACCGATACCTGAAAATGCCTCTATCTGATGCAGATATGACGGGTCGTCATATGTTCGCTGGGACGGGCCAATGCGGTAGTGACGCGCAAGGTCACGTTCGGACTGGGAAAGCACGACCTGCTTTGGGCCTCCATCCATCAAAACGACATAACTGTTCGCGGGCCATTGCGCCGGCGCCAGTGCATCCGTTCCTGCCTGTCCACGTATCCTCAGTGAAAGATCGTAGATCCCCGGCGCAACCAGATCCGCTTTGACAAACTGAAAAAGCTCCCAATGGCTCGCCGACCCGTCACCAATTGCCATAAGGTTCGCACCGTTCAAAAGTTGATTGGTACTAACCGAAACCAATCCCCCCCGGCCATCTTGACCCGAAGCGGCGCGCCGCGATCCCAAACGCCTGGCTCCGCTCCATCAAGCGCAGTCTGAGTCTGACCAATGACCGACCGTGCGGTGATAAGCCTGTTGAGTTGATAGCCAGCATCTTGATCTGAGGAATATAGCGCCACGGACCTAGGCCAGGGTGTTGCTGACACGGCAATATGTGGCTGGTGCGGAACTTCCTGCCCAGCCATTATCGGCAGATCCAAGAACAAAGGGAAAACCGGCACAGGGGGTGCAAAGCTGCGCGGTGTTACACGTTCTTCAGCCTCATCCGACGGTTCATAGATGGCGGGCTCCACACGGACTGCCTCAACCGAAACAGCACCCGCATGCTCAAGCCGATCAATTCTGTAGGTTTTGGCAGATCCTTCCACTCCCAGCGACACAACATCACCGGCCCCCAGATACGATAGCGACGGAGGCAACGCGAATCTCGCCCCGTCGCGGGCGATGCGCGATTCACTCAACCACCGCTCGACAATGCGCTGACCTTCCGACCGTGTGAGCGCCAGGGTTAATTCGGACTGCGCCACACCACGGGTTTCTTCATCCGGGAAAATTGCTTCTACCGCACGCGCTTCATATCCACCTTCCGCTTCGACGTAAGACAGTCTGATGCGCCCCGCCATTTCCGCATCGGTTGCGCGTGTGGTCTCTATCCATCCATCAGTCTGATCCCCGACGGCGAGATCGTTCTTTCCAATCGCCGCATCGACGATTCCATCGCGCATTTGGAACACCAAGATGCCTTCTCGTTCCAGCGCTTCAAAACCATAAGCTATCATCAGGGACTGCAACGCCGCCCGGCTCGTAGAGGTGTCAGAAACCGAATACCCTCTGACGATGCCAAACAACCCGGACACATCGATATTTGATATACCTGCGCTACCGCAGATCTCGGCGACAACGCTTGATAGAGGCTGCGCAGACACCCTGCCGCTGATCCAATGCCCACGGGCATAGTTCGTTCCGTCCGACCAAAGATCGTTGTTGTTTGGAAAATGCGGGAAGGGTCGCGCATCCCATGCCCAGACATGGGCACGGTCCATATCGATCATGGGGCCGTCATATTCCGGTGACACGGGGTTGTTCGTTGCATCCCGCCAATACACGATCATTGCCCGAAGGTATTGCATCTGCATAAGGTCGTCGCGGCGGCCATCAGAATAGGTCGGCAACACAGATTCTGATGACTTCGGATCAAGGAATTTATTCGGCTCGTTAGCGCCCTTGTCTATTGCCGCACAGCCAAATTCATCAACCCAGGCCGCATCGAATTGCGGCCCCCGCAAGCTTTCCGGGTCATGCGCCGAAAATACCCGCGCCACCGCTCCATTGGGCCAGACAAGCCGCTTGCGGCCCGCCTCCCAAACCGGCTTCCGATCCGGCGGTGAACAGGCAAGAATACCGCTGTCACCAAAGACCATCACCTCACGGACCTGCTCGACCGTCTCGCCAACCAATGCCACGTTTCTGGCCACTCCTGGATCCAGGGGCCGGGCTCCTTCAACTTGCGTCCTCACCCATTCAGCCCCGGCGCGGGTCTTGCCCGCCCCGCGCCCCCCATAATTACCCAAGTTTTCCACGAACCCTCGGGCGCCAGTTGATGTGGCAGCGCCCAGAACTCGAACAACCAAGGCAGCGCCATCAGCGTTTCATCACTCAACCCTTCCAGAAACGCATCAACCGTCGCCTGCCTCGCGCAAGAGAGCCAGGCGGCGGCCGATTTCAATTCGGGTAGCGTCGAAGTCGAGGGCGTAGTCATAGACGACACCAGCTTTTTCTTTGTCGAACTTGGCAAGTTTCGCCCTTTCTTCCATGGCAAGCTGAAGCGCCATACGCAGATCCTTCAACGATCTGGTCGCATCCTTCAGATTATCGAACTCGCCTAGTTTGATTTTTTCTGTCGCCTCGGAAATTTCCTTGGCGATCGTGAAAAACAGATCATCTGTTTG
>JAOUMG010000141.1 GCA_029881635.1 Paracoccaceae bacterium
CACTGAACGCTGGCGATCCCCAAAACCCGGCGTCCCGGTCATCCATATCGACAGTGACCCGATGGTCATCGGGGCAAATTATCCGACTGCAGTTTCAATTGCTGCCGATGCAAAGCTGGCCCTTGAAGCATTGATCGCAGCGCTCGAAACGGAACTAACCGAACGGGGTGTCGCCCCCGCAGGTTCAAGGGGTCGCAGCCGCAGCGCCGCCGCCTGGGCCGCGAAGGAAGCCCTTTTTGCACCGCTGGCTGCCTCACGCGAACGTCCAATCCGACCGGAAGTTGTGATTGCAGCCCTGGCGCGTGAACTGGACGATGACGCGATCATTGTCGCGGATCCAGGCACGCCTTGCCCCTATGTTTCGGCCCATTATCGCTGGCGAAAGACCGGACGCAATTTCATCACCAACCGCGCGCATGGCGCACTCGGCTACGCTCTGGCAGCTGCGATGGGGGCGGCTTTTGGACGACCATCGGTAAAGACCGTGGCACTGATGGGTGATGGCTCATTCGGGTTTTGTGTAGGCGAAATGGAAACGCTGGTGCGCTACAAACTACCTATCACCTCGATTGTCTTTTCCAACGCCACTTATGGCTGGATCAAGGCCGGCCAGAATTCCGGTTTCGGCCAGCGCTTTTACAATGTCGATTTCGCGCGAACAGATCACGCCGCTGTTGCCGCTGCATATGGGATCACCTCCTGGCGCGTCGAAGACCCCGAAGAATTTCCCGCCGTCATCAAAAAAGCACTTGCGCATGACGGTCCAACCTTGATCGATGTCATTGCACAGCCTCTTCATGAAGCGGCAGCACCCGTATCAGAATGGATCGCATGAAAAAGCCCCCCCCGGACAACCATCGCCATGTTGCAATCATCGGCGCTGGAATTGTCGGCGTATCGACAGCGATCTGGCTGCAGCGCGCAGGCCATCAGGTCACGTTGATCGACCGGATCGGCCCGGCGGGCGGTACAAGCTTTGGCAATGGCGGGGTGCTCGCATCCTGTGCGATCGTCCCTGTGACCGTGCCGGGGCTGATAAAAAAAGCCCCCCGCATGCTTTTTGATCCGAACCAGCCGCTTTTCCTGCGCTGGCCCTATCTGCCGCGACTGATGCCGTGGCTGGTCCGGTATCTGGGTCACGCCACCGCAGACGGCGCCGCCGCCACCGCCGCTGCCCTGGCCCCGATTATCGGCGACAGTCTGGCCGATCATCAGGCCTTGTCATCAGGCACCGGTGCAGAACGCTGGATCGTGCCGTCGGATTATCTTTACGTCTACCGTGACCGTGAACATTATCAGTCCGATGCCTTTGGCTGGCGCCTCAGGCGGGAACATGGCTTTCACTGGGACGAGATGGAGAGCGAGGCTTTCGCCGCGTTTGATCCGGTTTTCGGTTCGGAAAACCGCTTTGCCTCCCGTTTGTCCAACCATGGCCGAATTTCCGATCCTGGCGAATACGTCAAAGCCTTGGCGGCGCATGTTGTTGCCAGCGGCGGCCGTTTGCTGAAAGCGGATGTCAGCGACATTGTTCACGCGGACGGGCGCGTTACCGGCCTTCGTGCCGGAGGTGACCTTATCCCCTGCGATGCAGCGGTTCTGACAGCGGGTGCATGGTCCGGACCTTTGGCCCGGCAATTGGGTTTGAAAGTGCCGATGGAATCCGAACGCGGCTATCATGTTGAACTCTGGGGTACCAATATCATGCCCCGCGCCCCGGCGATGATTGCGGCTGGCAAGTTTGTCGCTACACCGATGGAAGGTCGGCTACGCCTGGCAGGTATAGTCGAATTTGGCGGTCTCACGGCGCCAGCCTCTGCCGCACCGTTCGATCTCTTGAAAAAGGGAATTCGCGCCGCGATCCCCGGCATTACCTGGGAAAGGGAAGAGCAATGGATGGGCCACCGCCCTGCCCCTGCGGATTCCGTTCCCATCATTGGTGAGTTGGATCACATCCGTGGCGCCTTCACCGGATTTGGGCATCACCATGTCGGCCTAACCGGTGGACCGAAGACCGGGCAAATCCTTGCCGGGCTGATTTCAGGACAGAAAAGCAACTTAAACCTTGCCCCCTATGCACCTTCTCGGTTTCACTGACAGATAATCAAAACCAACGGGAGAGAGATAATGAAGCGACTAAACACCTTGCTTGCCGCAACGGCGATAACGACCATCAGTGCCAGCGCCGCAATGGCTGAAAAATGGGATATGCCAATGGCCTATCCTGCAACCAACTATCATACTGAAAACGGCGTTGCCTTTGCCGCCTGCGTCGGCGAGGCCACGGGCGGAGCGATGGAAATCGTTGTGCATGCGGGTGGATCACTGTTTGCTGGTAACGATATCAAACGCGCCGTCCAGACCGGTCAGGCCCCCATGGGCGAAAGGCTGTTGTCCGCACATGCCAACGAAAACTCGCTTTATGGCGTAGATTCCATTCCCTTCCTGGCCACGTCATTTGCCGATTCCGACAAGCTTTGGGCTGCTGCCGGGGATGCCGTAGCGGCGGCGCTTGATGCCGACAATCTGGTTTATATCTATTCAGTTCCGTGGCCGCCGCAGGGCTTCTACTTCAAGAAGGATGTGAATTCGGCTGCAGATATGGCTGGGGTAAAGTTCCGCGCCTACAATGCGGCCACGGCCCGTATCGCCGAGCTGGCGGGTATGGTTCCGGTTCAGATCGAAGCGGCTGAGCTTAGCCAGGCACTTGCCACCGGTGTCGCCGAAAGCTTTATTTCCTCAGGCTCCACCGGCGTCGATTCCAAGGTCTGGGAAAGCCTGACCAATTTCTATGATGTGCAGGCATGGCTCCCGCGCAACACGATCTTTGTGAACAAGGATAGTTTCAACGGGCTGGATGATGCCACCAAGGCCGCGATCATGGATTGCGGAGCAAAGGCAGGGGCCGCCGGTACCGCACGCGCGCAGGAACTGACCAGCCAATACCTTGCCACATTGGCCGAAAACGGCATGAAGGTCGCACCGCCCTCTGATGCCCTGAAGGCTGAATTGCAGGGTTTTGGCGCGACGATGACCGATGAGTGGCTGGCAGGTGCTGGCGACGCGGGCAAAGCCATCATCGACGCCTACAAGCAGTAACCAGCCGGAAAAACAGGGGCTCGCTGATAGGCGGGCCCCACAATGCAGGTGGGAAACGACATGATGCAAACCAATCAATCCGGCGTATTGCGCCGGGGTCTTGATAGACTTTATGACTTTTGCGCAATCCTGTCAGCCGGCTGCCTGATTGGCATTTTGTTGGTGATTGTCTTGCAGATGGTTGCCCGCTGGTCATCTGTGACATTTCCGGGATCAACAGAATACGCAGGCTACCTGATGGCCTCCGCCTCGTTTCTGGCCTTTGCACATGCCCTTAACCGGGGGGTTCATATCCGGGTTGGTCTGGCGCTGAACGCATTGGGGCGTCACAGATACTGGGGTGAACTCTGGTGCCTGGCCATCGGCTCTGTCGCCGCCAGCTACCTTGCCTGGTACGCGGTCAAGCTGGTCTACTGGTCCAAGAAACTTCACGACGTCAGCCAGGGTCAGGACGCCATGGAGCTTTGGATCGTGCAATTGCCGACGGCATTTGGTGCCATTCTGCTGGCGGTGGCATTCATCGACAATCTCATCACGCTGGTTCTGACTGGGCGTGACAATATTATCCCCGATCCGGCCACTGGTGCCGGGGCAGAATAGGAGCACGCCGATGGCCGCCGAATTCGCCCCGCTCGCCGTTTTCTTGTTTGTGCTGTTCTTGCTCCTCGGTTCCGGGGTGTGGATAGGGCTGGCCCTGCTTGGCGTCGCTTTTGTCGGAATGGAGTTGTTCACCGTGCGCCCGGCGGGCGATGCGATGATGACGACCATCTGGAGATCGGCCTCAAGCTGGTCGCTGACAGCACTGCCTCTGTTCATCTGGATGGGAGAGATCCTGTTTCGCACCCGATTATCCGAAGACATGTTTCGCGGCCTGTCGCCTTGGATGGCGCGGCTGCCCGGTGGGCTATTGCATACGAATGTTGTCGGTTGCACCGTCTTTGCGGCCGTGTCGGGATCATCCGCCGCAACGCTGACCACGGTCGGAAAAATGTCGATCCCGGAACTGATGCGGCGCAACTATCCCGAAAAAATGGTTATCGGGACATTGGCAGGGGCGGCAACACTCGGGTTGATGATACCACCTTCGCTGACGCTGATCGTCTATGGCGTGACCATCAACGAATCCATCACCAAACTGTTCATCGCTGGCATCGTGCCCGGTATTGTGCTGGCCATGATGTTCATGGGCTATATTGCGGCCTATTCCTTTCTGTCATCCGATTACAAACCGGATGCGGAACCGCAAATGAGCTTTGCCGAAAAGCTTTCCAATTCGCGATTTCTGATCCCGATCCTGCTGCTGATCACGCTGGTTATCGGCTCGATGTATCTTGGTTTCGCCACCGCGACCGAGGCGGCGGCCTTTGGCGTCCTTGGCTCCATGGCACTGGCGGCACTTCAGGGATCACTGAGCCGGGTCAACTTCTTTGAAAGCCTGATGGGCGCAACACGCACGTCAGCCATGATCGCCCTGATCCTTGCCGGGGCGTCTTTCCTGTCGCTGTCCATGGGCTTTACGGGCCTGCCACGTGCCCTAGCTGAGTGGATCGCTTCGATGCAGCTGTCAAGGTTTGAGCTGTTGATGGCGCTTATGGTATTTTACATCGTGATCGGCTGTTTTCTCGATGGGATTTCCTCGGTCGTGCTGACCATTGCAGTGGTCGAACCGATGATCCGCCAGGCGGGAATCGACATCGTATGGTTTGGAATATTCATCGTTGTCGTGGTCGAGATGGCACAGATCACGCCACCTATTGGCTTCAACCTCTTTGTGCTTCAAGGCATGACCCGGCACGAGATGAATTATATCGCCAAGGCAGCCATACCGATGTTCTTGATCATGGTAGTCATGGTTTTTGTTCTGATCGCCGTGCCCGAACTTGCGACATGGTTGCCTGAAAACATGCGCGACAGTCCCGGCGGTTAGGGTTGCCGGTTCCGGAACTGGATCTGTTGTCGGTGCCATGGCTTCTGGCTCTGGTGCTTGTCATCGTCTTCGTTGCAGCCGTTGTTCAGGCTGGGCTGGGCATGGGCTTCGGACTGATGGCCGCACCTTTGCTGGCCGTAATCGACCCTGAACTTGTCCCCGCCCCTGCGCTATTCTTGGGATTTGCATCCTCGTTTCTTGTGGCATTGCAACAGCGCCATCATATCCATTGGCCCGAGGTCGGGATCGCCAGCTTCGGTCGCTTGGCCGGCGTATTGATCAGCAGTTACGCCCTGCTGTTTTTCGCCGACCGCAACAGCTTTTCGGTCATTTTTGCCGTGATGATCGGGCTGGCCGTGCTGCTTTCCCTGTTCGGGCCTCCGATGGCTTTTACGCTGAAGCGCCTCTTCGGCGTTGCGGTAATATCCGGTGTGATGGGAACGATCACATCTGTCGGTGCGCCACCCCTGGCGCTCATTTACCAGGGTCGCCCATCGTATGCCGCGCGCGCCACGCTTGCTGCATTCTTTGCGATCGGCTGCGCAATGTCCTTGGTGGCCCTTTTCCTGACCGGCTGGGCATCGTTTCGTGACATGTGGCTCGCCATATTGATGGCCCCCGCCATGATCACTGGCCTTTTGGCGGGACGGTATTTTCAGTCGGGATTTGATCAGCGCTACCGAATACTCATGCTAACCGCCAGCGGACTTGCCGCCATCATGCTGTTGATCCGCGGGCTGCTGGGTTGGTGAATGGCATCACAAATGTAACCACCCCGGCTAAGAACCCTTTTCCTCTTGCCCTGCGCCCCCGCCGCAATTAAACGCAACGGCGGAGCTGTGGCCGAGTGGTCGAAGGCACACCCCTGCTAAGGGTGCAGGCCCGGAAGGGTCTCGAGGGTTCGAATCCCTTCGGCTCCGCCACCGACCT
>JAOUMG010000142.1 GCA_029881635.1 Paracoccaceae bacterium
GTCAGCGCATAGAATTTCTGCAAGGCGGGCGGCTGGAAATACATTCCGATCACAGCCCCGCTGAACATCAGGAACGGTATCAACAGCACGAGCAGATAGCGCCGCCGAAACCGGAACCCATGGGATATTGCCGCAGCTTCGGCGGGGTCGCGGCGTATCACCTCCAGTGGAAGGTCCGTATCTTGCGGCGCGGTCATAATATCCCCTGCTTTGCGCGTCCCTGAAATTTGTATGGGTCGCTACTGTATTTTTGCTGGCGCTAATAGAGTGCGTCGAGGCAATCGCCAGGCTCTCCCCCCAGTGATTGCAGGAATACGCTCTCCGATGCCAACCATAGATAGCCTAAACGGCTTCAGCCCTCATTTCCGTCGAATTCCGCCTTGGGCGGATGCGGTATCTGGACGCTATGCTTCAAAGCGCGCTCGCCCGCCCCGGAGTTCAAGATAACCACAGGGCATCGCGATGCTTCCAAAAGCACCCTTATCTGCCCCGCCGACTTGATCGGACCACGCGCCATGTCGATCACTACAACACGCGCATTTGTTCGCGCAAGTTGGCCAACGGCCGCATCAACCGTGTGAAACACCTGCGCATTGCTTTCATCTTGCCCAATTCCCTTCGGCTGATCGGCATCGATGACGAAAACCGAGGTTTCTGTATTGAGCCTGCGGGCCAGCGCATGCGCGATTTCCAATGTATTGCCACCCTCAACGCGGCCTGACAGTAAAGCTATGACCCTACCCGGCACCGGATTAATCTCACGATATCCGACGATGAGAACATCCCAGCCGCGACCAATGCCCAGCGCGCTCTCGACCAGTTCCCCCTGACGGCGTTCAAATGTCCATTTCGAAACGGAAGAGGCCGCCAGCGAAGCCAGAAGCTGACGAAACGCCTCTGCATCGGCCTTCATCATGGTACGGACCTGCATCGGGGACGGCACAAGGAACTGTGCCCCGGAGGCTGAAACCACGCGCTGATTGGGGCTGGGGCAAGCGGTCAGAAATTCTTCGTCCTCGACCAGCAGACCGCCAAGAAACCCGGGCAGATCTGCCAGAATATGTTGTGCGATGCGCATGGCTGTTCGCGCATCGGCGAAACAACCTGCACCAACAAGAATACGTGCCTGCGTGCCTGCATCTGAGGTCATTGCAGTGCTTCCCCTTCGGCCTTGCCGTCTGGGCGCCCGGCAAACTGCCTGCGTGTCATCGCAAATGAACGCAGGCGCTCCTCGACCAATGCATTGATTGTCTTGGCTGGAAACGTCCCGCCGCGCCTTCTTCGACCAGCGGGCCAACCAGTGAGTATTTCGATACCCTCGTCAATCGAATGTACGGCAAAGATGCGAAACTTGCCATTTTCTGCCGCCTCGACCACTTCCCGGCGCAGCATCAGATGATCGATGTTTGACGCAGGGATCAAGACACCCTGCTGACCAGTCAGACGCCTGGCCTTGCAGATATCAAAAAATCCTTCGATCTTTTCATTCACCCCGCCAATGGCCTGAACTTCACCCATCTGGTTCACCGACCCTGTGACGGCTATGCCCTGGTGAATGGGCACATCTGAAAGTGCCGATAACAGAGCATATAGCTCCGCCGACGACGCGCTGTCGCCCTCCACACCTCCGTAACTTTGTTCGAAGACCAGGCTGGCATGCAGCGACATTGGTACATCCAGCGCATAGGTCGATGACAGGTACCCCCCCAGTATCATCACCCCTTTGGAATGGAGCGGCCCGCCCAGCTCCACCTCACGCTCAATATCCACAAGCTTTCCGGCGCCCATCCGGACCCGCGCCGTAATACGTGATGGCCGCCCGAAATAGTGTTGGCCAATCCCGATCACGGACAATCCATTGACCTGTCCGACGGCAGACCCACTGGTATCGATAAGAATGGTTTTCCGTGTCACCGCTTCATGGACACGTTCCTTTATACGCGAAGCGCGGTGGTCTGCCTCGGCGATGGCCTTTTCGACGTGCTTGTCGGAAACCAGGTCTTTGCCGGCCTGCCGGGCATAGTGATCCGCCTCGCGCATCACATCTGTCAGTGCGCCCAGTTGCAGCGTGAATTTCCGCGTGTCATCCGCAAGCCGGACCGCATGGTCCAGGATCAGCGCCACCGCAACTGCCGTCATAGGCCGCAACCCATCTTTTTGGGCGTAAGAGCCGATCACTTGCGCCATCAATCTGGTTGTTTTCGCCGAACGTGGCAGGTCATCTTCAAAATCGGCTTGCAGCTTGAAGAGCTGACCAAACTCCGGATCCAGCATCAGCAAAAGCATATGCAGCCGGCGATCGCCGATCAGCACGATCCGCACATCAAGTGGTATCGGATCGGGTTCCAGCGAGACTGTTGATGACAGACTCATGCGGTCTGCCAGCGACGTGATCGAAATGGATCTGCTTTGCAGGCATCTCTTTAGCGCGTCCCAGGCAAAAGGTTCGCTGAGCACCTGACGCGCGTTCAGCACCAGATATCCGCCATTGGCGCGATGCAATGCACCTGGTTTGATGAGCATGAAATTCGTGGCCAAGGTGCCCATTTCCGAGATGTATTCAATCCGCCCAGTCAGATGATTTAGGTTTGGCAGGTCTTCCTTGATCACCGGCGCCCCGGCATCATGGCTTTTGTCATGAGAGACCATGATGTTGATACCATAGCGATCAAACTGGGGTTCTCGGTGGTATTTGCGGATGGCTTCGGGAAAAGGCCCATTATTGGTCCGGCTTCTTGTTTCAAGAAACAGTTCGGCATTGGAAATCATATCCTGCCGCACCAGTTCGAGGTAGGTACCGATTTCCGAAATGCCTGAAAACCGGTCGGCAACATCACGCACTCTGGCCGAGACGGCACGTTCCGCCATGGCGGCGTGCAGATCCTCTATCCGTTTGCGATGTTCCTTTTCCAGCTGGGGTCCGCTTTTCAGGATTGTCGCCAGTTTTTCTTGGAGCCGCTCAATCTTGTCGTCGATTTCTTTGCGTTTGTCAGCCTCCAGCGCTTCATAGGCCTCGGGTTTGATCGGCTTGCCGTCAACCACCGCCGCAAGCATGAAACCCATGGGGGTGCGCAGCAAAGCGACGTTTTCCGCCTTCGCCGCGTCCGCGAATTCTGCAAGCGGCTCTTCATGTTTTTGGCCAAATTCTTGCTCGATGGCACGGCGCTGCGTCTGATACTCCTCTGACTCGAACAGGGCCGGGATCTCATTTGCCAGATCATCGACAAGACCCTGCATGGCCGTTTTCAAGGTCAGGGCCGCGCCAGGAGGTAGCCGCATGGCATTGGGCTTGTGTGGTGCGTCGAAGTTATTGACGTAAACCCAGTCGCAAGGCGTCGGGCGTAGCGCTGCATTCTGCGACAGCAGGGTTGCAACCGTCGTGTGGCGCCCCATGCCTTCTTTGCCCAAGACATAAAGGTTGAAGTCCTGGTGGCCGATGCTGGCTGAAAGCTTGATTGCGCTTATCGCCCGATCCTGACCAATCAGATCGGCATCGAACCCAAGCCCCTTTGTGGTCTTGAAACCCAGTTTTGATGGGTCGCAACATAACCGCAATCTGGCCGGAGGAACCTCGCTGGCCGCCCGGACAACAGTTTTGGTTTTCCGGCCCATTTGGACAATCCTTCCGTGCGACGGGAATGACACCCCCTGCACCAGTGTGCCTGATCAGTCTGGCATGGGTGCGAAAAACAGCATTGACGTACATCAAGGGCAGATCAGGTCTTGATAACCGCCCCGCGCGCAGCAGCGATAGCGGTCATTAGTGGAAATCACGACTGGGGAACAACCGCTTGGCCTGTTCGCGCGGATGATGGGCACGTGGGGGTGTGCGTTGCGGCCTTGGGGCATCATCGGCTTGCGATTGTGTCTGACCGACGGCCTCCTCCATCGGGTGGCCAAGGTCAGAGAGCTTGTGAGACATATCTTCAATCTGCTGGGCAATCAGATGCACAACGATCCCTTCGCGTTGCAGATACCCCGTGACACGCAGCAGGCGCCCGCCCATCACGATACGGCGGAATTGCTTGTATACATTTCGCCAAACAATGACATTTGAAACGCCGGTTTCATCCTCCAGCGTCAGAAAGATGACACCCGACGCGGTGCCGGGCCGCTGGCGGGTAATGACAAGGCCGCACACACTGACCCGACCTAACGGGACATGTGGCAATTGATCATGAGGCGTTATGTGCAGGATTGAGGGGCGTAACAGTTCCATCGGGTGGGCGCGCAGGGTCAAGCGGGTGGAAACGTAATCTTCGACCACCTCCTCGCCCAGATGCATCGCAGACAAGATCACCTTTGGTTCCCGGATATTTTCCCCGTCAATCGGATCGTTGAACAGCGGCAATGTCGTCTGGCTTCGGATGGATTTCACCTGCCAAAGCGCATCACGCCGCGTCAGCCCCATACCCGCGAATGTATCCGCCTCGGCCAGACGTTCCAGCACAGCGGGCATGACACCGGCGCGAAGCCAGACCGCTTCGGGGTCAGGATAGCCATTGCCACGTGCCGCCACGATCCAGTCAGCGTCTTCTTCCCGAAAACCCTTGATCTGCCGGAACCCTAGCCGCAACGCCAAAGCACCATCAGGTCGCCGCTCCAGGGTGTTGTCCCAGCCGCTGGCATTTACGCAAATCGGGCGCACATCGACCTGATGTTCACGTGCATCACGCACAATCTGGGCAGGTGCATAAAACCCCATCGGCTGGGAGTTCAGCAAGGCACAGGCAAAGATCGCCGGATGATGGCATTTCAGCCAGGCAGAGACATAAGCGAGCATCGCAAAGGCTGCAGCATGGCTTTCGGGGAAACCGTATTCTCCAAAACCTTCAATCTGCGAGAAACAACGGTCAGCAAAATCGGGTTCATAGCCGCGTTCCAGCATGCCGTTGATAAAGCGGTCGCGAAAGGTGCCGATGGTGCCCATCTTACGGAAGGTTGCAAGAGATCGGCGCAGTCTGTCCGCCTCTGACGGTGTAAACCCGGCGGCGACCACTGCGATTTGCATCGCCTGTTCCTGAAACAGCGGCACGCCAAGGGTTTTGCCCAGCACATTTTCAAGCGCTTTGGACGGAAAGTTGACGCGCTCTTTGCCCTGACGACGATTGATATAGGGATGTACCATACCGCCCTGAATGGGGCCGGGGCGGACAATGGCGACCTCGATCACCAGATCATAAAACTCACGCGGCTTCATGCGCGGCAGAAAATTCATCTGCGCGCGGCTTTCCACCTGAAACACGCCCACCGCATCCGCCACGCAAAGCATGTCATAGGTCGGGGTATCGGCTTGCGGTATGGTCGCAATGCTGAGGGTCTGGTTTTTGTGCTGTTCAAGCAGATCAAAGCTTTTGCGAATGCATGTCAGCATTCCAAGACCGAGCACATCAACCTTGAGGATGCCAAGCGCATCGATATCATCCTTGTCCCATTCAATGATCGTGCGATCATCCATCGCGGCGTTTTCAATCGGGCACAGTTCATCCAGCCGCCCCTTGGTAATGACAAAGCCACCCACATGCTGGGACAGATGGCGCGGAAAGCCGATTATCTCGTCAATCAGGCGGATGGTCTGGGCAAGGCGGCGGTCAGCCGGGTCGAGCCCCAATTCGCGAATGCGCACAGGGTCGGCGCCACCGTTTGACATGCCCCATATCTGCCCCGAAAGCCCGGCCGTCACATCCTGACTCAGGCCCATCACCTTGCCCACTTCGCGGATCGCGGCCCGCGACCGAAAATGAATTACCGTCGCACAAAGCCCTGCGCGATGACGGCCATAGCGCTGGTAAATCCACTGGATCACTTCTTCGCGGCGTTCATGTTCAAAATCCACGTCGATATCAGGTGGCTCGCCGCGATGTTCAGAAACAAACCGTTCAACGACCATGGTGATGGTTTCGGGGCTGACATCGGTAATCCCCAGAAGATAGCAGATGATCGAGTTTGCA
>JAOUMG010000143.1 GCA_029881635.1 Paracoccaceae bacterium
GCCATGGCTGCAACGCAGGGTGATCCCGATCGGCAGCTACATCATCGCGACCGAGGAATTGCCCGCCGCGCTTGTTGATCGACTTTTCCCGACCGACCGCATCGCCAGCGATACCTGCAAGGTGATTTATTACTATCGCACCTCGCCTGACCGTAAGCGGATCCTGTTTGGCGGTCGGGTTTCGGCCAAGGAAACCAATCCGGTCATCAGCGGACCGAAGCTTTATGCCGACATGTGCCGCATTTTCCCCGACCTTCAGGGCTACAAGGTTAGCCATTCGTGGATGGGTACGGTCGCCTACACCTTTGATGAACTGGCACATACCGGCACCCATAACGGTGTTCATTACGCAATGGGATATTGCGGATCAGGCGTGTCGATGGCCAGCTATCTCGGGATGCGGCTGGGCCAGAAAGTCCTGGGTCTGAAAGAGGGTGCCACCGCATTCGATGGCCTGCCATTCCCGACCCGCCCGCTTTATCACGGCAACCCCTGGTTTCTGCCGGCCACGGTGGCCTGGTACCGCTGGCAGGACCGGATGCAATACCAAAAGGCTGCGGCGGCGGCATGACATTCAAGGCCGGGCGGTCAATCCGCCGACCCGCCCGGCGAACAACAACAGGCGAAACGAGCGCTGCCAACCCGGCGGCATACTAGAAAAACAGTGGAGGATAGAATGAAGAAAACTCTGACCATTTCAATGGCGGCAGCGCTTTTGGCGACAACCGCAATGGCGCAGGACAAGACCGTGACAATCGCCTCTTGGGGCGGGTCTTATCAGGAAGCACAGTCAAAGGCGCTGTTTGTGCCTGCGTCGGCTGCGACCGGTATCACGGTCAAGGAAGAAACCTATGGTGGTATGTCGGATGTCAAACTGCAGGTTTCTTCGGGTGCGGTAACGCTCGATATCGTTGCATCGGGTTCCGGTTCGGCGGCACGTGCAGGGGCCGAAGGCTTGCTGGAGCCGCTCGACTATTCCATCATCGACGTGTCAACCTTCTACCCGACGCTGAAGTCTGAATTCTGCGTCGGCGGCGACGTGTTTTCGACTGTCTATGCCTGGAACACCGACACCTATGGCGATGCGGGTCCACAGAGCTGGGCCGATTTCTGGGATGTCGAGAAATTCCCAGGCAAGCGCGCTTACCGCAACAAGGTCGCCGGTGCGCTTGAACCCGCTATCATGGCCGACGGCGTGGCAATGGAGGATGTCTACACGGTGCTCGATTCCGAAGAAGGTATTGAGCGGGCGCTGAACAAGATCCGCGAACTCAAACCAAATATCGACGTGTTCTGGTCGTCAGGCGCGCAGCAGGCGCAGTTGATGAAGGATGGCGAAGTTGACATGACCACCGGCTGGAACGGCCGTTTTGACAATGCCGCCAAGGATGGCGCCAAGGTCAAATACAGCTTCAATCAGGCACTGCTCGATTATGACTGCTTTGCGATCCCGAAAGGTGCGCCGAACAAGGACACGGCGATGGCCTTCCTAGCTGAGATTTCCAAGGCGGAATATCAGGACGACCTGCCGAAATACATTACCTACGGCCCGACCAATAAGGCCGCTTATGAGACCGGTGAGATTTCGGCTGAAACGGCCGCGATGCTGCCGTCGTCGCCCGAAAATGCGGCATTGCAGGTGCCGATTTCGCTGGAATGGTATGCTAAGTGGGAAACCATCGCCGACGAGATGTATCAGGAAATGCTGACCGAGTAATCGATTCCAGCATCATCAGGCGGCGGGCACACTCCCTGTCCGCCGCCTGAATGGGAAGGTGACGTATTGACAGATAAAGCGAAAGACGCGCTACCGATAACGGTACGCAATGTGACCAAGACATATGGCAAGGTTTTCGCGCTTAATGATGTTTGTTTGGATATCAAAAGCGGGGAATTCCTGACCCTGCTTGGGCCTTCAGGCTCGGGCAAGACGACGCTGTTGATGGTGCTGGCTGGCTTCACCCGGCCCGATAGTGGCAGTCTGATGTTTGGCGACCGCGAGGTCATTCGCACTGCGCCGCACCTGCGCGATGTGGGTATGGTGTTTCAGAACTATGCGCTTTTCCCGCATATGACAGTGGCCGGAAATGTCGGCTACCCGCTACGTCTGCGCAAAATTGGCAAGTCCGAGATGGATGAGCGGATCAACCGAGCGCTGGAAACCGTGCAGCTTGGCGGCTACGGCGACCGGAAGATCGACCAGCTTTCCGGTGGTCAGAAGCAGCGCGTGGCCTTGGCGCGTTCGATCGTATTTGAACCGCGCATCCTGTTGATGGATGAACCCCTGTCCGCACTTGACAAGAAACTGCGTGACCGGATGCAGATCGAACTGCGTCATCTGCATGAAAAACTGGGCATGACCACCGTCTATGTCACCCATGACCAGCGCGAAGCGCTGACCATGTCTGACCGTATTGCGGTGGTCAATTTCGGTCGCATCATGCAACTGGCAAACCCCCGCCAGCTTTACGATCAACCCGCCAACCGGTTTGTGGCTGACTTTATCGGGGATTCGACCTTTCTACCCGTTACCCGAAACGGGAGCGGTGTCACATTTGATGGCGCTGCTCTGAAAACTACCAACCCGGTTCCCGATGCGGCATCGCTGCTTTTGATGCTGCGCCCGGAACGTGTCCGGTTGTTGAGTGGTGCGACGGGCGACAACATGAACACCTTTGCCGCAACAGTCTCCGAGCTTGTCTACCAAGGTGATAGTTATCTCATGTATGCGCAACTGCCGGATGGATCAGAGATCAGCCTGCGCGGGGCCGTCCGCGATGGCACTGTATCCGGGTTGCCAAAGGTGGGTGACCCGGTGACTCTGGGCCTTGACCCTGCTGACACAGTTGTCATCGACGGGACCGATAGCTGATATGAACACCCTCGCCACAAATGCCCCCGGACTAAGACGCGATGAAGGGATGGAGCGTTTGGCGCTTTTCGGTCTCGCCTCGCCCGCGTTGTTGCTGGTTATGGTGATACTCGTCATTCCGGTTGGCTGGCTTTTCTATCTGTCCTTCATCGGTGCGGATGGCCAGTTCTCGCTTGAAAACTATGCCAGAATGGTCGAACGCAAATCCTATTCCCGAATTTTCGTGACCACTTTTCAAGTCAGTCTGTTGACTACCGGCCTTTGCATCGCGATCGGCTATCCGCTGGCCTACTTCATGTCGCAACTACCCACAAAGATCGCCAACCTGTGCCTGATCACGGTATTGCTGCCCTTTTGGACCTCGCTTCTGGTGCGCACCTATGCCTGGCTGGTGCTGCTGCAGAAACAGGGGTTGGTGAATAGCTGGGCGATATCGCTTGGGCTTTGGGATGAACCGATAAAAATCGTGCATAACATGACCGGCACGTTGATCGGCATGGTCCATATCATGCTGCCTTTCCTTATCCTGCCCGTCTATGGCGCCATGCGGGCGATTGACCGCGACTACCTCAAAGCCGCCTCGAACCTGGGGGCGAGCCCTAGCCGAGCGTTCTGGACCGTCTTCTTTCCTCTGTCGACCCCCGGTCTTTTCGCCGGTGCGCTCATGGTCTTTGTTCTATGTCTCGGCTTTTTCGTGACACCTGCTGTCTTGGGGGGCGGCAAAGTTATCCTGGTCTCGATGAAGATCGTGTCGAACATCGAACTCTTCGTGAACTGGGGTGCGGCAAGCGCCATGGGCGTCGTGCTTTTGGTGCTTACAGTTGCTATTCTTTGGATCGCCTCGCGGTTCTTGCGGTTGGAACAGATGACCGGCGGGGGCCACTGATGCTGGCGTGGCTGAAATCTCCGGCGTCGGAAACGCAAGTAACGCATGGACAGCGGCTCTGGCTTTATGTCTTTGCGATCATCACCATGATCCTGCTGGTTACACCGACTCTGATCGTGATCCCCATGTCATTTTCAGATTCGCAGTATCTGGAGTTTCCGCCGGAGGAATGGTCGCTGCGCTGGTACCGGCATTATTTCGGTTCTTCTGAATGGATGAACGCCACCGCCACCTCGCTCAAGGCGGCAGTTCTGACGATGCTGGTGGCGACGCCGGTTGGGGTTGTTGCCGCTTACGGTTTGCACGCCTCACAGATCAAATTCGTGCGTATGGCTTTTGTGCTGTTGATCACGCCGATGATGATCCCGGTAGTGCTGGTCGCCATCGGGGCTTTCTACGCCTATGTAAAGCTGAGCCTGCTTTACACCATAACCGGCCTCGTGCTCGCCCACACGATGCTGGCGCTGCCTCTGGTGCTTATCGTCACCGGATCGGCGTTGAAGGGTTATGACATGAACCAGGAATTGGCCGCGCGCAGCCTCGGGGCGCCGCGTTGGGTGGCGTTTGTGACGGTGACCTTGCCCCAGATCCGCTTTGCGGTTGTAACAAGCGCGCTGTTGTCCTTCCTGACGTCGTTTGACGAAGTCGTTGTGGCGATGTTTGTGTCGGGCGGCGATAATCCCACGCTGACACGCAATATGTTCAACGCGCTTCGCGATCAGATTGACCCGACGATTGCTTCCATTTCCACCATCATGATTGTGGTGACATCGCTTTTGATGGTGGTGGCGCAGGTCTTCGGGCGGGGTAAGTCCGGCGGATAGGGACGGCTCGCGGATTTCTTGACTTTTATCGTATCATATGATACGAATGCTCAAGTCATATGGAAAATCACATGCCCGCCACTGCCTACCTCCATTCGATGGAACCTGATCCGGAAGGCGTCATGCCCCTGTCTCAAGGTGACCAGATTCAGGCGGTCATCAAGGCTGTGGTGCGCACCGCCGATCACTGGCAACTGACCAATGCCGAAGCGGCCGCTCTTTTCGATGTTCCCAGCGCGACCTGGGGACGGATGAAGGCAGGGGCCTATAAAGGTACGCTCGATCAGGACAAGGTGACCCGGGCAAGTCTGATGATCGGGCTGTTCAAGGGCTTGCGGCTTTTGTTCAATGGTCCGCTGACCTATGGTTGGCCAAAAACGCCCAATACCGGTGCGGGTTTCGATGGCAAGACCCCCGTCGCGGTGATGATCGCCGGCGGCATCCCGGCAATGCTTCGGGTGCGCCAGCATATCGACGCACTTCGGGGGGGCGTGTGACGGCGCTTGCAGATATTCCGGTCTGCGACTTTGCCGCTACTTCCACCATACGGCTTATCGCGACCGCCTATGTCGATGAACCGGCACTTGGCCCGCTGGCCGACAGCCCGGCAGATCTGGCGGTTCTGGAAGCTGTAGAAGGACTGACCTCGGCCCGTCGCGCTAAACTGCCGCCTTTGCCTGGTGGTATATCTGCCAGCGAACTTCTAGGTGAATGGCATGGTTATGGCTGGACCTACATCAACGCCGCTTTCTGCTATACCCGCGCGACCGGCAACCGGTTTAACGGCCCTGAAAGAGGTGCTTGGTATGCGTGTCACGGTCGGCATGCCGCCGCAACGGCACAGGCCGAAGTGGCCTGGCATCTGAGCCGTGAACTGACGGCAACCGGGGTTTTCGACAATGTCACAGCCTACCGGGAACTGGTCGCGGGGTTCATGACCCGGTTCCATGATCTTCGCGCCCTTGGCCCCTTGCCATGTCTCGACGCTGATCCGGCGGTGGCCTATGACGCAGGACAATTGTTGGCGCGGCAGGTTCTTGGGGCTGGCGGGAACGGCGTTCTTTACCCCTCGGCCCGGCGTAAGGGCGGGCATTGCCTTGCTGCTTTCCGTCCTCATCTGGTGCAGAATGTCCGGCAGGGGCAAACTTGGCAATTCACCTGGAAAGGCAGTGCCAGACCGGAAATCCGCCCGATCTAATCCTCGGTCACTTTTCGCCCGCCCGCGTCCAGAAACCAGTTGTCGGGATAGGGGTACCACCAATCCTGTTTAACCGGCTTGTGATCGATGATCACCATTTTCGTGCGGCGAAACGCATCCAGCCCCTGCCGCCCCAGTTCCCGGCCAAGGCCCGAGGCCTTCC
>JAOUMG010000144.1 GCA_029881635.1 Paracoccaceae bacterium
CGATATCGATATTCTGACGGAAGCCGAGGAAAGTGAACGTCGCCAGGCCGAATTTACTGAACGGACCAAGCTGTTCGTGGATTCGCTCGATCTGGATGAGTTCTTTGCGCAGCTGCTGGTTTCTGAAGGGTTTACCAGTCTGGAAGAGGTCGCTTACGTCGAAGTTGACGAGCTTTTGTCGATCGAAGGCGTTGATGAGGGTACCGCGGGCGAATTGCAGGCCCGGGCGCGTGATGTGATCGAAGAACAGAACCGCAAAGCCATGGAAAATGCCCGTGCATTAGGTGTTGAAGATAGCCTTGTCAGTTTTGAGGGTCTGACGCCCCAGATGCTGGAGGCGCTGGCCAAGGACGGCGTCAAGACCATCGAAGATTTCGCGACATGCGCAGACTGGGAACTGGCAGGCGGCTGGACGACGGTAAATGGCGAGCGGGTCAAGGATGAAGGGCTTCTGGAGAAGTTTGATGTGAGCCTTGAAGAAGCCCAGCATATGGTAATGACCGCGCGGATTCAACTGGGCTGGGTAGATCCTGCCGAACTGGAAGCAGACGCCGAGGTTGAAGACGCTGAAGAAGAGGAGGCCGAGGCCTGATTTCAGGGCCTTGGGCAATAGCTGATGACCCGCGGGGGAAAAGACAAGGACCAGGACGAGCCGGAGCGGCGCTGCATCGTTACAGGTGACGTGCAGCCTAAGGCCGGACTGATCCGATTTGTGGTTTCCCCTGAGGGTCAGGTTTTTACCGATCTGGCGAACAAATTGCCGGGCCGGGGAATTTGGGTGACCGCAGATCGTGCGGTGATAGACAAGGCCGTGGCAAAGGGACTGTTTTCCCGCGCGGCTAAGGCCCCCGTCACCGTGTCGCCTGAACTGGCTGATACGGTAGAGGCCGCGATGGCTCGGCGTGTCGTGGACCTGATATCCTTGACCCGAAAGGCGGGTCGCGCGGTATCGGGATTTGAGAAGGTGAAGGGCTGGTTGGCGGAAGGCAGGGCAAAAGTCCTGTTTCAGGCGTCAGACGGTTCGGAACGTGGAAAAGGCAAGCTTTGGACGCCCGAGGGCGGGCGTTGGTTTGGTTGTCTGACTGCCTCGGAGCTGGGTATGGCATTCGGGCGCGATAGTGTGGTACATGGCGCCCTTGCCGCTGGTGGACTCACGAAGCGTGTTGTAGAGGAAGCGGCAAAGCTTTCGAGCTTGCGGAAGATGGACGGCGGTAAATCCGCCGAGAAGGATACGAAGTCGGCATGAGCGATACAGACGGCAAAAAACCCCTCGGTCTGGGTGGCGGGCGTTCCGGTCAGGTTAAGCAGAGCTTTAGCCATGGCCGCACCAAAAGTGTCGTCGTCGAGACGAAACGTAAACGCGTCGTGGTGCCCAAGCCCGGCGCGGCTGTTGCAACGACATCACCCGGGAAAACCGGAACCGGCGATCCCTCCAAGCGCCCGGCCGGAATTTCCGATGTGGAGATGGACCGCCGGATGAAGGCGTTGCAGGCCGCAAAAGCCCGCGAATCCGAAGAAATCAAAGAACGTGCGATCGCCGAACGTCAGCGCGAAGAAGAGCGCGAGCAACGCCGGGCGGAAGCCGAGGTCAAGGATCGCGAAGATCAGGAACGCGAAGACGCCTTGCGGCTGAAAGCCGAAGAGGATGCGCGCAAGAAAGAAGAGGCCGAGACGCGGGCGGCCAAGAAAGATGAGATACGCAAACCCGGCGCGAAAGCGCCCGAGGTTCTTGACCCCGCTGCCGCCGAAGCCGCGGCATCACGCGCCGAGACCAAGGGTGTCACCACTACTGGCCCGCGGAAAACGGATCGCGAACGCGACAACCGTGGCGCTGCCACAGACAAAGACAGCCGCGGCAAAGCTGCGCGTGAGGATAGCCGCCGGTCTGGCAAGCTGACACTTTCCGAAGCGCTTTCAGGTGGCGGGGGCCGCGAACGGTCCATGGCCGCCATGAAGCGCAAGCAGGAACGCGCCCGTCAAAAGGCTCTGGGCCAGACGGTCCGTGCCGAAAAGCAGGTGCGTGACGTGCAATTGCCCGAAACCATTGTGGTTCAGGAACTGGCAAACCGGATGGCTGAACGTGCTGCCGATGTGGTTAAATGCCTGATGAAGATGGACCTGATGGTCACTATGAATCAGGCCATTGACGCCGATACCGCTGAACTTGTGATCGAGGAATTCGGCCACAGAGTCGTACGGGTGTCGGACGCGGATGTGGAACAGGTCATCGACGTGGTCGACGACAAGGACGAAGATCTGATAACCCGTCCGCCGATTGTAACGATCATGGGGCATGTCGATCACGGCAAGACCTCACTTTTGGATGCTATTCGCAAGACCAGCGTGGTTTCCGGCGAGGCAGGTGGCATCACCCAACATATCGGCGCCTATCAGGTGACGACAGATAACGGCGCTGTTCTGACGTTCCTGGATACGCCGGGTCATGCGGCCTTTACGTCAATGCGAGCGCGGGGCGCCAATGTCACCGATATCGTCGTGCTGGTTGTTGCTGCCGACGATGCGGTCATGCCACAGACGATTGAAGCGATTAATCACGCCAAAGCTGCAAAAGTGCCAATGATCGTTGCGATCAACAAATGCGACAAGCATGAGGCCAATCCGCAAAAGGTCCGGACGGATCTGTTGCAGCACGAAGTCGTGGTTGAAGCGATGTCCGGTGACGTGCTGGATGTGGAAGTATCAGCCAAGACTGGCAAAGGTCTGGACAAGCTGCTGGAAAACATCGCCTTGCAGGCAGAAATTCTTGAACTGCGGGCCAATCCGAACCGGTCGGCATCAGGTGCTGTGATCGAAGCCAAGCTGGATATTGGCCGTGGCCCTGTTGCCACTGTGCTGGTTCAGAATGGTACTTTGCGACGCGGCGATATTTTTGTTGTTGGCGAACAATGGGGCAAGGTTCGCGCGCTGATCAATGATCAGGGTGACCGCGTCGATGAAGCTGGACCTTCGGTACCGGTTGAGGTGCTGGGTCTTAACGGCACGCCCGAAGCGGGTGACGTTCTGAACGTCGTCGATACCGAGGCGCAGGCGCGTGAAATCGCGACCTATCGTGAAAAGGCGGCCAAAGATAAGCGCGCGGCCGCGGGTGCTGCGACGACGCTGGAACAACTGATGGCCAAGGCCAAGGAAGACAAGGACGTGGCCGAGCTGCCGATCGTGGTCAAGGCCGACGTTCAAGGGTCTGCCGAGGCGATTGTTCAGGCAATGGAAAAAATTGGCAACGATGAAGTTCGCGTGCGCGTGCTGCATTACGGCGTTGGCGCGATCACGGAATCGGACATCGGGCTTGCCGAAGCGTCGGGTTCGCCAGTCATCGGGTTCAATGTGCGGGCTAATGCGTCTGCGCGGGCTTCTGCCAACCAGAAGGGCGTGGAAATCCGCTACTATTCGGTAATTTACGATCTGGTTGATGATATCAAGGCGGCCGCTTCGGGTCTGTTGAAAGCCGAGATTCGCGAAACCTTTATTGGATATGCGACAATCAAAGAGGTGTTCAAGGTAACCGGGGTTGGCAAAGTCGCCGGTTGTCTGGTTACCGAAGGTGTTGCACGACGGTCAGCAGGTGTGCGTTTGCTACGTGATGACGTCGTGATCCATGAGGGAACGCTGAAAACCCTCAAGCGCTTCAAGGATGAGGTCAAAGACGTACAGTCCGGTCAGGAATGCGGTATGGCCTTTGAAAACTACGACGATATTCGCCCAGGCGATGTCATCGAAATCTTTGAACGGGAAGAGGTTGAGCGCAAGCTCGTCTGATTTTTCGGGTCAATGCTGTACTTGATGCCAGCATGCAAAAAACTAAGGCCGCCTGAAATCAGGCGGCCTCTTTATTTATTGGAAAACCTTCAAACACGAGCTTGCCCACGCGGACAAGTATTTTTCCGTTTTCCAGCTGCCGTTCAAATATTCCCTGAACGGAAACACAGCTTCCAAGAGTGATGGTCCGCAGCATCTCAAAATCTCCCCAACTGAGGGCTGCTGATGTTGATAGTCTCGATTCGTTAATGGCAGGCAAATGGTGTGCCTTAATGTTGACATAATTGTTTCTATTTGGAAACAATTTGTACAGAAGTGGTGAATTTAGGCAAGAAACTTCTGCTACCTAAAGTTGTAGAATGCTTGATTGTTACAACCAGTCGCGCAGAACGGGAATCAACGGCAGGTCTGCCGGTGGCATGGGATAGTCTTTCAGATTGGCCGGCCGGACCCACGAAAGGCTCTGACCTTCGCGCGCCTGTGGCGTACCCTGCCAGCGTCGGCAGGCGAATAGCGGCATGAGCAAATGAAACTCGGGATAGGCATGGCTTGCGAATGTCAGGGGTGCAAGGCAGCTGGACCAGGTATCGATGCCCAGTTCTTCCTTCAGTTCCCGGATCAATGCTGCTTCCGGGGTTTCGCCCGGCTCTACCTTGCCGCCCGGAAATTCCCAAAGCCCTGCCAGTGACTTACCTTCCGGGCGTTGGGCCAGAAGAACACGCCCATCGGCATCTATCAGGGCAACGGCAGTGACAAGGATGACGTTGACCACTGTCACTGCCTACCGATTACGACCGATAATCGGCGTTGATGTCGATATAGCGGTGGGTCAGATCGCAGGTCCAGACAGTGCGCGATGCTTTGCCGAGGCCAATGTCGACAGCAATGACAAGCTCGGAACCTTTCATATAGGCGGCTACAGTTTCTTCGTTGTAATCCGGGTTGCGCATGCCCTTTTCAGCCAGAAGATGATCACCGAAACGGATGGCAAGGCGATCACGGTCCGCCTTTGCGCCAGATTTACCGACAGCCATGACAACACGACCCCAGTTCGGGTCCTCCCCAGCCAGAGCGGTTTTGACCAAAGGCGAATCGGCGATGGCCATAGCGATCTTATGGGCGTCAGTATCGCTGGCAGCACCAGTCACGCGGACCTCGACAAATTTGGTGGCCCCTTCGCCGTCGCGGATGACCTGATGGGCAAGATCCATCATCACGTCGCGAAGCCCAGCGTTGAAGGCCTTGCCCGAAGCGCTGCGCAGGTCGGTGATTTCCTTGGCAGCGCTTTTACCCGTGGCAGCCAGGATCAACGCGTCAGAGGTTGAGGTATCGCTGTCGACTGTGATGGCATTGAAGGTATCGCCGACATTGCTCGCCAACATCTTTTGCAGCAGCGGTGCCGGGATGTTTGCATCAGTGAAGATATAGACAAGCATGGTGCCCATATCCGGCGCAATCATCCCTGATCCCTTGGCAATTCCGGCGATGTTGATGGTGCCGCCATCCACTTTGACCTTGGCTGACGCGCCCTTGGGGAACGTATCCGTTGTCATGATTGCATTGGCGGCAAGATCAATACCGCCGACGCGCAGGGCCTTTTTCAGGTCGCCAACCTTGGCGGTGATTTTTTCAAACGGCAGTGGTTCGCCGATAACGCCGGTCGAGCTGGAGAAAACCCGATTGGCTGGCACACCAAGCGCCTTGGCAACGGCGCCCGTGACAGCATCCACGGCCTTTTGGCCGATCTTTCCGGTAAAGGCATTGGCGTTGCCCGAATTGACGATGATCGCCGCACCAGCTTTGGGATCAATCTTGCCCTTCAGCTTTTTCTGGCAGTCAAGAATGCAGGCTGCGCGGGTGGAAGAGCGTGTAAAAACGCCCGCAACAGAGGTACCGGGTGCCAGACGCGCCAGCATGACATCTGTACGGCCTTCGTAACGCACGCCTGCTGCGGCGGCAGAAAACTCGACACCCTTGATTGACGGAAGTTTTGGAAAGCCTTCTTTGGGGGCAAGCGGCGAAACCGGGTTTGGTTTCTTGAAGCGGGCAAAAAGTGCTGGGTCTGGGGTCAGCGCATCACTGATCTTGTCACGCATATCGGTGATTTTTTCTTTCAGCGCATCATCGGGCGTAAGCGCGCCGCCA
>JAOUMG010000145.1 GCA_029881635.1 Paracoccaceae bacterium
CATCGATACCGCGCTCGCACGCGTGCCTGAACCGGGATCAACGCGGTTGCTTGGGAAAAATGGATGAACGGACCAAACTGGCCATTGACCAAGTCATCCACTGCTGCGTTGCAGCGTCTCAAGAGCGGACGTTGGTCGAGAGCGCAGCATTATGCCGTAGTAGATGTCCGGAATGCGGGACAAAGGGTGCTTTCGCTGCACCTGTGCCAATGGCCGCATTAGGAATACCGCGAGCAACTTTATAGAATTCTCGCCTGAGAGAACCAGCCTCCGTTACTGGCAACACTAAAACCAGCAGTTGCATGTAAACTGAGTGGCTTTAAACGGGCCCATTCGCAGTTCAATCTTCACCCTTGGGCAATTTGCCAGGCGAAAGGAAATACCACTTAAGAATTTGCTTGATTGCGTGTACCGATCAAGCTCAGAAAGGTTCAGATCCAGCCTAACCGATCGCTGACCCCGACGAGGTTGAGTCCGAGGAATCTGTTCTTGATACGGTTTACAACCTGCTGCGCATCCAGATCTCGAAACTCACGTGCATGAATGCCACCGGCCACAAAATATGCGTCAAACCCATTTTTAGCGGCACCCTTGATATCAGTCAGCAATCCATCCCCGATGGCCAGCAATCTACTTCTCGGGATATCTCGACCCGTTAGAGTAGCCGCTCGTCTCAGCGCCTCGTTATATATTGCTGGTTCTGGCTTTCCTGCAAAGCTCACTTTACCACCCAATTGTGCATATCGCTGTGCGATGGAGCCCGCGCAGATGACCATGCGGTTACCGCTTCGCACCACCAGGTCGGGATTTGCGCAAATCATCTCGACGGCGTTTTCGTGCATTTGCTCAAGAAGGCCGTGGTAGATATCGACAGTTTCAATCGTATCGTCCAGCGGACCCGTCAGCAGGCAAAGCTTGGCGCCTGGGTGATCCACAATCGGGTTCGTAAGACCCTCTAGAACGGATTGATCCCGCTCCGGACCAAAGTGGAACAATGGCACGTCGGGTTGTTTGGCAATCAACTGCGCGGTGACATCACCAGATGTAATGACGGTATCGAACGCTTCACGCGGAACGCCGAAACGCGCCAAACGAGGGTAGATATCCTTGGACAGGCGCGGCGCATTGGTGATCAGAATGACGACACAGCCAGAGGCACGGGCCTTGCACAAAGCATCTACGGCATCGCTGAACGCGGCATCACCGTTGTGAAGCACCCCCCAAATGTCGCAGAGCAGGCCATCGTAGCCATCAATGAGTTCACTCAGCGGAGCAAGTCCAAAGGACGAGCGAAAAAAGTGACTGCTGTGATCCATGGATAGGATGGGGTAGGTTTTGCCAGGCCTCTAGTCAAGCGGAACCTTGGTGTTGGGAAATCTTCGCCATTCAGTTCGTCGCGTAGAGAGAATCTATTCCTTGCGATCGGACCGATTTATCCATAGGGCTTGATCCAAGGGCGCTCAATCAAAGCCCGCGATCGTTCTTCTAAGGTCAATCGTAGTAGCTCAGGATACCTGAAACTGCTGCCGGATGTTTCCGTTCAAAACCCAACGCCACCCCAAAAAGGTTGCGCGCTGGCGATTCTTTGCGACCTTCGATTCTGCTCTACTACTGTTCTGAGGCTGTTTACAGCACAAGAAGCCCGCCTGATCCGCACATATTGCCGGGATCAGGTTTCTTTGGATTATTTCTAAAAACGTTCAATTTTGAGACGACGTGGCCACAGGCCCCGGTTTGAGATGTGCTTTCGAACTCGATTTGTGCCCTCTCGAGGTTCCCGCCCGACTTTTGTTCGCGGACGTATTATGGGCGTGAAGGCTCTATGACCCGTGTCATGGTGTCGCTGGAGCATGACCAAATGTTTGACAAATACCTGCTTTTCACTCCTGGCCCTGTAAATGTGGCCGAAACCTTGCGCGCTGCCATCTGCAAACAGGACATCTGTCACCGCGAACCTGATTTTGATGCTCTTTTGGGTGGCATCGAACATAAACTTATCTCGCTGTTTCAGATCAGGAATCGTGCGCGTTATCGTGCTGTGGTGATCACCGGTTCTGGCTCCGCTGCCAACGAGGCGATCCTATCGTCTGTGGTCGGCAAAGGCGCAATCCTGATCCTCTCAAATGGTGAATTTGGCGGACGCCTGCATAAAACATCGTGCATCCACAACAAGCACACCCATCTGATCGAGATGCCTTGGAGCACGCCGTTCGATCCAGCCCAGATTGCCGCATATCTGACAGCCCACAAGATCGACGTAGTGGCGATGGTCCATCATGAGACGTGTTCGGGCATGCTGAACCCGCTGGCAGAAATCGGAGCATTGTCCAAAGCAGCTGGGGCCTTGTTCGTGGTCGACGGTGTCAGCTCGGTTGGCGCAGAAGTGATCGACATGGAGGCGTGCCATATCGGGTTTGTGTCCAGTTCCAGCTCCAAGGCTATCGGTTCTTATCCCGGCTTGTCCTTCGTTGTCGGACGAAAAAAGCACTTCAAACGACTGAAAAATCATGTGGCCAAGACGACCTATTTGAACCTCGCAACATTTTACGCCTTTCTGAAACACCACAGCCAGACACCAAATACGCCTGCCGTGCCGTTGTTCTTTGCGCTGGATCAGGCGCTGACAGATATCCTTCGGGAAGGTGTGATCAAACGCTATACGCGCATCAAGGCACGTGCGGATCTGCTGCGGGAAGGCATGCGCAGACTCAACCTCGACTTCTTGATCAACGAGGCAGATATGTGTTCGATCCTGACCACGGTGCGGGTGCCACCGTCCATTTCCGTGCGCGACCTACGTGACCGCCTGCGTAAGAAATCCATCATCATCTACGAAGGCAAAGGCTCCTTTGCGGGCAAGGTCTTTCAGGTGGGCAACATTGGTGAATTGTCCGACTACGACATCCGGTTTTTTCTTGCAGCGCTTAAAGAGGTGTTGCTGTCGTTGCAGGCCGAGGCGGCTGAACTTGTCGCCCCTGTGACGTCAAAGGCTGCAACTTTGGTGATGCTGCCCACACCAGATCGCCTGAAGGCAAAGGTGGTGTCATGACGGACAAGCTGACACGGCTTTGGGCCACAAAAAACCGCGATGATGAATGGTGGTCGTCGTTTGTCACGTCGCCGCTGGCCATCCTCGCCAATTATGGGGCAGTGGAGGTGCCGTGGATAACGCCAAACCGGATCACGGCGGCTTCTTTTTTGGTGGCAGTGGTGGCGACCATCGGGATTCTGGTCGGGGGTACGGGATGTTTCATCGCGGCGGCAGTTCTGATCCATCTCAGCCACATTTTGGATTGCATGGACGGGCAGATGGCGCGCTACCGTCAGGTCACGTCCTCCGTCGGCAGCTACTACGATCGCCTAACCGATCAGGTGCAGGTCGCGCTTTGGTTCGGGGCGGCCGGATACGCCGCATATGCTCAGACAGCAAGCGTGGTTCCTGTCTTCCTCGCAATGATCGGCATCGCATTCTACGGGTTGCGCGGATACGCCAAATATATTGCCCTTGAGATCGAAACGGCCCGTGATCCAGATTACGCCAAGGACATGGCGCGTCTGAAACAAGCGGAAACAGCGGCGGGCTTGGGATATGACCTGCGCGACAACTGGACGTGGTTTCTCAGGGAGCAACGCAAATTTCTCGCCTTCGATGAAGGTGTGTTCATCTTCATGCTTTCTGCCGCCCTTGTCTTTGACCAACTCATCCCGATGCTTTGGATTTTTGCGGCCAGCCAACTGTTCTGGGGCACCTACAAGTCCTGGCTCAGAGGCAAGAATATCGGGGAAAACCGAAAACTGGCCCTCCCAAAATAGCACCTCTCATTCCGCCTAATATAGGACACGACGATATGAAAAACGAAATCAATCGCCCGCCCATGGCCGTTATTCTGGCCGCAGGCATCGGCTCGCGGCTCAGCCCGCTGACCGACAATTGCCCAAAGAGCCTGTTGTCCGTTGGCGGCTCTGTCATTCTAGAACGGATGATACGCAATTGCCTGAGTTGCGGCATGTCCCAGTTCGTGTTGGTGTTAGGCCATAGGGCAGACGAGATCAAACAATTCGTCGACAAAACCTTCCGCGGCATTCGCGTCACCTATGTGATCAACGACCGCTACCGCGACACCAATACGGGCTATTCCCTGATGCTTGCTGCAATTGCGATTGGGACCTCAGAGTTCATTAAATTCGATGCAGACGTGGTATTTGACGTGAGAATCCTTCGCCAGCTTGTTGATAGCGATCATGCAAATGTGTTGTGTATTGACCGGAATATCGCCCTTGAAGACGAAGAGGTGAAGGTCATAAGCGATGATCAGATGCAGGTGGTTGAAGTCGGCAAATCAGTGGACTCCAAGCTTGCACTGGGCGAGTCTATCGGGATCGAAAAAATCAGCGCAAAAACCGGCCCGCTTCTTTTTGCGGAACTGACCGAAATGATGGAGAGCCGCGAGCACTTTCAGGAGTATTACGAGGCCGCCTATGCGCGGCTCGTGGTGCAAGGGACGGTCTTTCGCGCGCTTGATATCACCGGACTAAACTGGACCGAGATTGATACTGCAGAAGACTATGCTGCTGCAAGTGCGATGTTCAGAACGCCGATCTCGACCATTTCGCGCGGGCAACAAAAGGCGATAGACGAGGCCACTGAAAAGGCAGCCACGCCAGCTTAGCCCCAACAAATTAACACCACCTGCCGCCCCTTGGGGCAATTGGTGGACGACCGCAGTCAAGTCGCTGCCACTCCGGCAACGGATCGCTGCATATCGGAAGGACATTTCAAGGCCAAAGGTAAAAACAGCAACAAAGAGGCGAAAAAGCCAAAGCAGGAGAAGCCCAAAATCTCTGCAACAGCGAATTTCAACGCTGGAAAACCTACACTTTCGATTGCTGGCAAAAAGGTCAAGTAACGCTTTGAGGTCGACTGCGAAGGACCTGATCTTCGGGATGACAAGTCCCGAAGAAATATGGTTCTCGGCCCGATTGTAGTTGCCACTGACCATAGCCGTTTCATCAATACTGGTACTCAGGTGTGGCGAGCGCCAATACGTCTCTAAGTATGCCACCCCTACCCTGAAATCTTCAAAGGGAGCCTTTCAGGAAAACCGACGTTCGTTCCCGCTGCAGCATGCGGCAAAGAGGGCTCGAACCGGACCTTCGCCGCCTCTCGACTCGATGACCGCAACGCGGAAAAGCGTTCATTCGTTGCACCTGTCACAAAGGTCCGCTTAGCTGCGCAATTTGTTTTGAGCGACAAGAATGCGTCGAGGTTATTCACGGTCAGGTGAAGCCCCTATGAACAGCAAAGAGTATTTTTCACCAAATGCATGACCTTCTCGGCGCTCATAATCCAGCAAATTTGGATTGGACGCGCTGCCCGCCTGTACGGGCCGCCACTTCGTGCATCGGTGTCAACTGTGGTGCATTCCGAATGAAATCTGCCGCCCTAGCCGCGATCATCATTGTTGGGGCATTGAGATTGGCGCTCGTAATCTCTGGCAATACCGAAGCATCCACTACGCGCAAACCCTCTATCCCGTGCACGCGAAGTTTGTCATCAACCACCGCCAGTTCATCATGGCCCATCCGACAGGTACAGGACGGATGAAAGGCGGTCTCCACTCGCGCGCGCAGCATGGCCTCGATGTCCCCATTCGTCTGGTAATCAGCACCCGGGGTCATTTCCGCGCCACGAAACACGTCGAAGGCAGGTTGCGCCACGAGGTCGCGCGCGCGGCGCACACCTTCTCTCATTTCGCGCAGGTCATCGGGGTCATCAAGATAATTGAAATGCAGCCTTGGCGGCCCTTGAGGGTTGTCGCGGTTAAGCTCCACATGGCCTTTCGTTCTCGGTCTTGCATGATCGACATTGACCGAGAACGCCTGATTGACCGTGATCCGATCACCCTGAACCGTAA
>JAOUMG010000146.1 GCA_029881635.1 Paracoccaceae bacterium
ACGTGCGCGCCGAGGGGCTTGATCTGGTGCAATACGGATCGGACGACACCAAAACCCACCGCAAGATCAAACATATCCTTGGCCAGAAACACCACGGCAAGGTAGGCCGGCTGCTGGTCAGTGAACTTTTCACCGTCGGGCAGGGTGGTTGGTCGGGCTTTCCAAGCCACAAGCATGATACGGATCGTCTGCCGGATGAGACACGCCACGACGAGACCTATAATTTCCGCTTTCGTCCCAACCATGGGTCGGGGGTGCAGATGCTTCAACGTGAGGATAACAAGCCGGGCGACGCCTATCACATCGTTGATGGGTCCACGATCTGTCTGGACAAGGGGTATCATCCCTGCTGCGTTCTGCCGGGCTATGAAATGTATTACTTCACCATTCTTGGCGGCTTGAGCCAGCGGTCGCTGGTGCAGTATTTCCAACCCACCCATGCCTATCAGATCGAAACGATCCCCGGGATCAAGGACATGATCGCAAAGTTCAAATGACACTCGCGACACTTTCAGAGGTTTTGCAACCGGCGCTGGCGGGCGGATATGCGGTTGCGGGGCTGGTCACGCTGGGATGGGAGGATATGCGCGCCTATGTAGCGGCTGCAGAGGCAGAAAATGCCCCTGTCATTCTTCAGGCCGGTCCAAGTTGCCGTGCGCATACGCCTTTGCCTGTGCTTGGAAAAATGTTCCGCCACCTTGCTCACGGCGCAGGCGTTCCGGTCGTGGCGCATCTGGACCATGGCTACACATTCGACGAATGCCGCGAAGCGCTGGACAGCGGTTTTACCTCGTTGATGTTCGATGGGTCGCGCAAGGAACTGCAGCAGAACATCGACGAAACCGCGCGGATTGCCGAAATGGCCCATGCGGCCGGAATATCCTGTGAGGGCGAGATCGGCTTTGTCGGGTATTCGGGCGGCGAAGGATCGGCGGGAACCGACCCGGCAGAGGCCGCCCGTTTCGCGCGCGAAACCGGTGTCGATGCAATGGCGATTTCGGTGGGCAATGTGCATTTGCAACAAGACAAGGAAGGCGGGCTGGACCTAGGCCGTATTCGCGCGATCGAGGCGCAGACAACGGTGCCGCTGGTTATTCACGGTGGGTCTGGTGTGCCGGTGGCACAGCGGCGCGAACTGGCACGGATCTCTCGCATTTGCAAATTCAACATCGGGACTGAATTGCGTATGGCCTTTGGTCAGGCGCTGAGGCATGCCGTCAATGCCGATCCGGCCCGATTTGACCGGATAGCTATTCTGAAAGAAACCCACGACCCTGTTGTGGTCGCGGCCCGAAACGTCATCCGCGCCCTTCGCGCGGACCAATGAAGGAACGAGAAATGCTGAATTTCGGTTTGCTTGGATGCGGTCGCATCGGACAGGTGCATGGCCGTTCGATTAAGGCGATGCCCGGCGCACGTGTGGTTGCCGTGGCCGATGCGCTGCCCGCTGCGGCGCAGGCGTTGGCCGAAAGTCTGGGGGCCGAGGTGCGCGATGCAGGGGCATTGATCTCCAGCAGCGATGTGGATGCGGTGGTGATCGGCACACCAACCGACACGCATTACGATCTGATTCACGCGGCAGCACGGGCCGGCAAGGCGATCTTTTGCGAGAAGCCGGTTGATCTCTCCGCAGCCCGTATCCGCGACTGCATGCGCATTGTCGAGGAATCCGGGGTCGCCTTCATGACAGGCTTCAACAGGCGGTTTGATCCGAATTTTGCAAATGTAGAGGCCCGTTTGCGCCGCGGTGACATCGGAAATGTTGAAATTGTGACAATTCAATCCCGCGATCCCGCCCCGCCGCCAGTCTCCTATATCAAAAGCTCCGGCGGGTTGTTCCGGGATATGATGATTCATGATCTCGACATGGCGCGGTTCTTGCTGGGCGAGGAACCTGTTGTCATCCACGCCGTCGGTTCGTCGCTGGTCGATCCAGAGATCGGGGCGGCGGGTGATGTGGATACTGCCGCCGTCACGTTGAAAACCGCCAGCGGCAAAATCTGCCAGATTACCAATTCGCGCCGGGCCAGCTATGGTTATGACCAACGGATCGAGGTGCATGGGGCCAAGGGAATGCTACGGGCGGATAACCTGCTGGAAAATTCAGTTGAGATCGCCACAGGGGCCGGTTTCCTGCGCGCGCCAACGCTGAATTTCTTTCTGGAGCGTTACGAGGCGGCTTATCTTGCTGAAATGACGCATTTCGTTGATGCGGTTGCGGCAGGCCATGCCCCCAATCCCACGGCAGAGGATGGGTTAAAGGCACAGATGCTGGCCGACGCCGCTGCCCAATCCTGTCAGTCAGGTCAGCCAGTCACGCTCAATACCGCGATCTGACCAAGGTCAGGCGCGGGGCCGCATGTTTGCCCCCGCGCCGGTATGGTTTTGTCAGTTGGTATAGCTGACCAGCTCATATTCAACGCCATCATCGCCATCGAAATAGAACCTTTTTCCAGGTTCATATTCGGCATGGGAATGGGGTTCATAGCCAGCGTCGCGCACTGCGGTTTCAGCGGCAGCAATATCGCTGACAACCAATCCGACATGGTTGAGCGCGCCACGCTTGATATAGCGTTCGGCCGGACCTGTCAGGGGCTTGGCCGGTGTATAGAGCGCCAGATAATGGCTGTCGGAACCGACATGCACGGTAAAACCATTGTCCTTTGCTTCGCCCTGCCAGCGAATTTCCCAGCCAAACAGCCGTTTAAGAACCTCGGCGGTGGCCTTTGGGTCGGTTACGGTGATGTTGACATGTTCAATACGGGCTTCGACGGATGGGGTTGTCATGGGAAACTCCTTTGATGCGGCCGGTCTTTTCCGGCGGATGGCTATGTGGTAATTGCTCAAGTTAACTTGAGGTCAAGAGGGAAAATGCCATGCTGCGCGAACTGACAATCGGGGCACTGGCGCGCCGGACAGGACTGTCGGTTTCGGCAATTCGTTTTTATGAGGAACGCGGATTGATCCATCCGGGCCGCAACGCCGGTGGACAGCGGCGTTTTGCCCGGTCGGACATTCGACGACTGTCATTCGTGCTGATCGCCCAAAGGCTGGGCTATACAATCAACGAAATAGCGGCCCGGCTGGCTGGACTGCCGGATGGGCGGGTTCCTGATGCCGATGATTGGCAGGTGATGGCAGAAGGTTTTCGCACCGAGCTTGATGCAAGAATAGCGCTGATGCAGGAATTTCGTGACAAGCTGGACGGCTGTATCGGATGTGGCTGCCTGTCGCTGAAGAACTGCGCGCTTTACAATCCCGAAGACCGCGCCGCAACAAAGGGCGTTGGCCCGCGGTATCTGCTAGGCGACCGGCCAGCCCCGATTCAGGATACCCCTGCACCGCGTGCTTTGTAGCGTTTCGGGATTGTAGCGGATCAGGAGTTTCTTCTTCTTGTCCGCAGATGCCGATTTCGCAGCCTGTATTTGCTACGGTGTCCGGCAGGCCAACGCCAAACATTTCAGGGACTGTTCAGTATTCTTCTTCGAAGCCGGTATCGACAAGCCAACCGCCAGGGCCAGCAATTCTGTCGGGCAGGACCAGAATGAACGTTTCCCGCAAAAGCAGGCAGATCAGCAAGCTGGCAGCAATTTCGTCGAATGATATGTGACCCAACATGTCTTGATCTCCCGTATTTGTCTGAAAGGATTTAGCCAGTAAAAGCGGGCGCGATTGTGACCTCATACTGGCATTTGGGGACCATTGCTGTGACAACACTGTGGGACGTTGTTGTCGAAACACTACGCAGACGCCCGAAACCACCCAATATATATTGCCCCAACCTTGTTCTGAACCGATGCCAGCCTTATGTCGCGTCGAACAGGCCGACCCAATGTCCGAGAACACGGCCCGACGGAGTTTCAGATGACTGTCGCTATGCATTATTTCCGCTGGGCATTTCTTGTAACAGCGGTGGGTCTCATTCTGTCCTTCTGGCTGGGCTGGAGCTACGGGCATAATCTAGGCGCCGCGCTGTCATTCCTGATGATCGGATCGATACTGGCCGTTCTGGAAATTTCACTGTCTTTCGACAATGCCATCGTCAATGCCAACAAGCTGAAGGAAATGACACCTGTTTGGCAAAAGCGGTTTCTGACCTGGGGTATCCTCATCGCCGTGTTTGGTATGCGTATCATTTTTCCTCTGCTGATCGTTGTCATCGCGGCCAAGATCGGCCCGATATCGGCAGTGAAACTGGCCGCCCTTCACCCAGAAGAATACGCAAGGATCATCGGGTCTTCGCATCTGTCAATTGCTGCCTTTGGCGGCACTTTCCTCATGATGGTGGCGCTGAATTATTTCATTGATGCAGGCAAGGAGGTGGACTGGATCCGTGCCCTTGAATGCCAGATGCGTCGATGGGCGTCGGTCCGGGGAATGGAGATCGCATTGGTTCTGGCGGTGGTGTTGATATTTGCATCCGTTATGCCAGGCGCAGATCAGGCGCGGTTCTTATATGCGTCCATTGCGGGGCTGTTCACGTTTTTGGCGGTCGAGGTTCTGGGCCAAATCCTGGATGCGAAACAAGCGGCCATGGCCACAGCCGCGCGCGGAGGGCTGGGGGCATTCCTGTATCTTGAGGTGCTTGATGCGTCGTTCAGTTTTGACGGTGTGATCGGTGCCTTTGCCCTGACCCATAATCTGTTTCTGATTGCCATAGGCTTGGGAATTGGCGCGATGTATGTACGCTCAATGACCATCATGCTGGTTGAAAAAAAGACGCTGGCCCATTTTCGCTATCTCGAACATGGGGCGTTCTATTCCATCCTTGTCTTGTCGGTGATCATGTTTGCCCAGACGCTCTGGCATGTGCCGGAACTTGTCACAGGTGTTCTTGGCTCAGCTTTCATCGGGATCGCGCTGGTATCTTCCATTCTTTACAACCGCCGTCACCGCGCAGTCTGAAGTCGCATCAGCGGGGCGGGCAGAATTCGGCGGCGAGCACATCAGCCCCCGAAACAAGGATCGACATGTCGATCCCGATACAGACGAACCCAGCGCCTGCCGTGACGCATTCGCGCGCGAAGTCTTTGTCCAGTGTAAGAATCCCGCATGGGCGCCCCATCGCCTTTGCCCGCGCAAGGATATCGAGGATGGCCGACTTTACCTTTGGATGATCGAGCTGGCCGGGATAACCCATGGATGCCGCAAGATCGGCAGGCCCGATGAAAACGGCATCGACACCGTCAACGCTGGCAATTTCTTCGAGCTTTGATGCAGCCTCGGCGGTTTCGATTTGCAGGATCAGGCACATTTCGCTGTTGGCAGTTGCAGTATATCCCTTGATCCGGCCATAGCGCGCAGCTCGTGTGCCCCCTGCAACGCCGCGTATTCCTTCAGGGGCATAGCGCATCGCCGCCACGGCAGCTTCGGCTTCGGCGCGTGACTGGATGTAGGGTAACAAGATCGTCTGCGCACCCTGATCGAGATGCCGTTTAATCAGTGCGGTATCGTTTTCGACCACCCGAACGATACATTGGGTCGCGTAGGGCGCGGCTGCCTGAAGCATTGGCAGAACCGTGCTGACTTCGGTCGGGGCATGTTCCGTATCGAGTGTCATCCAGTCAAAGCCAGCCCCGGCCATCGCCTCAACCACCGAGGTGTCGGGGATCGTGCACCAAAGGCCAAACTGAACGTCACCGGCGTGAAGGCGACGTTTGAAATGGTTTTGGGGCAGCTGCATTTAGGGATCTCCTGATCATGTCTATCGTTGGGCGATGCCGTCGCGATAATGGGCGAAGCATCTATTGCGCGCAATCCTAAAGGCCGTCGGCTGTCCTCAGTCGGGCTGCCTGATTGGTAAATCATTTCTGCCTGGCCGTCAGCGGGAAGTGGTCCGCTGGAATGTCGCTGGTTACCGTCAATTCAGGGTGCGTGCGACCACCGGGGTGCCATCGGCTAT
>JAOUMG010000147.1 GCA_029881635.1 Paracoccaceae bacterium
GTATCGGCATTCTGCAATGCCCAACTTGCACACTCATCTATATTGCCTGCCACCAGAATCCGATAGCTTATCCGTATTTTTCGCCTAAGCCTGTCGAAAAATCCGAGCGTCATGCCCAGGATACGTCCAGTATGGAAATACCGGTTCGGGTGAGGAGGGAACACGATGGCCAATGTCAAAAACTTCCAGATGTTGATTGATGGCGAATGGGTGCCTGCATCGGATGGAGGCACATTCGACAGTACAAACCCTGCCAACGGGGAAATTTGGTCCCGGATCCCCGAGGCAACCGCGGAGGATGTAGACAGAGCCGTTCGCGCCGCGCATCGCGCGTTTTTGTCAGGGCCTTGGGCCGACATGGTGCCATCAGCACGCGGGCGCTGCCTGCGAAAGCTGGGCGATCTTCTGGCAGAAAAATCCGAAGAACTGGGACGGACTGAGTCGGTTGATACCGGGAAGATGCTGAAAGAAACCCGCTGGCAGGCCAAATATATCGCCGAGTTCTTTCACTTCTACGCAGGATGCGCTGACAAGATATCGGGCGAAACCCTGCCGATAGACAAGCCTGACATGTTCGCATTTACACGGCGTGAACCCTTGGGTGTCGTTGCCGCCGTCGTGCCGTGGAATTCCCAGCTGTTCTTGGTGGCGGTCAAGATAGGCCCCGCGCTGGCGGCGGGTAACACGGTGGTGCTGAAGGCATCGGAACACGCCTCGGCGGCGATGCTGGAGTTTGGGGCGTTGATCGAGGCGGCAGGCTTTCCGCCCGGCGTGGTCAATATTGTCACCGGACACGGGGAGCCTTGCGGGCGGGTTTTGACATCGCATCCGCTTGTGGCGCGAATTTCCTTCACCGGTGGGCCGGGCGCTGCAAAACATGTCCTTTACAATTCTGCCGAAAACTTTGCCGAAGTGTCGTTGGAACTGGGTGGCAAATCGCCCTTCATCGTGTTTGATGATGCTGACATCGACAGCGCCGTGAACGGATCAATAGCAGGCATATTCGGCGCCACCGGGCAAAGCTGTGTCGCGGGATCGCGGCTTTATCTGCATGAAAACATCGCAGACGCTTTCTTAGAAAAAATGACCGCCCTTGCCCGCCAGATCAAGATCGGCGATCCCCTGGCCGAGGAAACCCAGATGGGGCCGCTTTGCACGACGGGTCAGCTGGCGCATATCGAACGCGAGGTGGCGCATGCACAATCAGAAGGTGGTAAATTGCTCTGTGGCGGCAAACGGCCCGACGGGCTGGCTGGCACATATTACGAACCCACAATTATCGACTGCCCCCGGCAGGATCTTCGGATTGTTGATACCGAGCTGTTCGGCCCGGTTCTGAGTGTGCAGCGTTTTCGGACGGAAGACGAAGTCATCGAACTTGCCAACGACACAAAGCACGGACTGGCCGCCGGTATCTTTACCCGCAATGGTGCCCGGCAGATGCGCATGGCCAAAGCCATCCGCGCCGGGATCGTCTGGATCAACACCTACCGCGTCGTTTCCCCGATTGCTGAATTTGGCGGCGTGAAAGGTTCGGGCTATGGGCGGGAAAGCGGCTTTCAGGCCATGTATGACTATACGCGCCCCAAAACCGTATGGGTGAACACCTCCGATGAACCGATGGCCAATCCCTTTGTCATGCGCTGAAACTGGTTCAGGGCACTTTCACCGCGAACAACCCATCCATAAGAAAATCGCCTAAAATGACTGGAACCAACCGATGAGCTATATCGAAACCACCCGAAACGGACGGGTCCTGGAAATCAAGCTGAACAAGCCAAAGGTCAATGCCATCGACATAGAGATGAGCCAGGACCTTGGCCGCGCTTTCGCTCTATTGCGCGATGATCCTGACCTTTGGGTTGGCATATTGACGGCTGAAGGCGACCGGATCTTTTCTGCAGGCTGGGACCTCAAGGCGCTGAATGCCGGCGACATGACGCTGGATAATTGGTGGGAAACTGCGGATTATGGGGATGGAGGCTTTGCCGGGCTGACCGAAAACTGGAATCTGAACAAACCGGTAATTGCCGCGTTGAACGGTCTGGTCATTGGTGGCGGGTTTGAACTGGCCCTTGGCTGCGATCTGCTGATTGCGGCCGATCATGTCGAATTTGGGCTTCCTGAAATGCCACTGGGGATCGTGCCGGATGCCGGCGCGCTCCAACGCCTTCCCCGCCGCATTCCCCATAATATCGCCATGGAGATGTTTTTGCTGGGCCGCAGGATGACCGCACATGAAGCGGCCCATTACGGCCTGGTCAACAAGGTCGTACCGAAGGAAAAGCTGATGACGGCGGCGCGCGAATGGGCCGCCCTGATCGCGGGATCTGCACCCTTGGCCATGCAATCGGTGAAGGAAGTCGAACGCGCGATTGAATGTGTCCCGCTGGAACAGGCCTTTACGAAAATGCGCGGCGATGGCTTGCCTACATATCGGAAGATGTTGAAATCCGAGGATTCAGCCGAAGGTGTTGCGGCATTTGTTGAAAAACGCGACCCAGTTTTCAAAGGAAAGTAAATGTACCCCGATCCGCGCTCTGTCACCCGAATAATAACGATTGGCGCAGGCCCTATCGGTGGCGGGTGGGCTGCCCATTTTCTGGCGCGTGGCTATGACGTGACAGCCTATATTCACGCCGAAAGTGAACGCGCGGCGTTGATGGCGGTCATCGACACCGGCTGGATCAGTCTTACGGCTCTGGGATTGGCCGAAGGTGCGTCGCGCGACCGGCTTACCATAACGACAGATCTCGCCTCGGCGGTGCGTGATGCGCAGTTCATTCAGGAAAGCGCGCCCGAGCGGCTTGACCTGAAACAGGCGCTTTACGCGCAGCTTGGCACTCTCGCGCCCACAAATTGCGTCATCGCCTCTTCAACTTCGGGGTTGATGATGTCGGATATTCAAAAGACCTGCCCCAGCCCCGAACGAACTGTTATCGGGCACCCGTTCAACCCCCCTTACCTGTTGCCCTTGGTCGAAATCGTCGGCGGCCGGAAAACGGCTCCCGAAGCTGTCGAATGGGCCGCCGCGTTTTACGAAATGGCCGGTAAGGCGCCATTGGTCATGAAAAAGGAAATACCGGGATTTGTCGCGACGCGGCTGCAAGAGGCGCTTTGGCGCGAGGCGCTGCACATGGTGGCCAACGGCGAAGCGACCCCTGCGGATATTGACAACGCGCTTATGAACGGCCCCGCCCCCCGCATGGCGGTGCAAGGCCAGTGCATGGCCTTTCATGTCGCGTGCGGCGAAGGAGGAATGGCCACCAACCTTGATCAGTTTGGCCCTGCGCTGAAATGGCCATGGACCCGGCTTGAGGCGCCTGAACTGACCAAGGATCTGCGCGACAGGATGGTCGATGGATGCAACACGATTGCAGAGGGTCGGCATTTCGAAGAACTGGCGGCAAAGCGCGACCGTGAAATTGTCGCTGTCCTGTCCGCCATTCGTGACGCCCGCACCCCCTGAACCTGTTCAGCCGCTGGTTTTTCGCAGAATATGCATGGGTTTAGCTGAACCCCGGCTTTCCAGTGCTTCCAGAAATGTTGACAGGGTTCCGGGCCAGCTTGGGGCTGCATCTGTCGCAGGCCATGCCTGACGGTAGTCACTGGGCCTGCGGTCAAAGCACTTTCCGAACGAGTAGGCAAAGTGTGACAATGTATTGAAACCGGAAGCTGCCGCAATTTCACGTACACTCAGATCCGTTGAAATCAATAATACACGTGCGTGCTGAAGCCTTAGCAGCAGACCGAACTGAACAACCGTGCAACCGATATTCTGCTTGAACTGCCGTTCCAGCTGCCGCTGTGATACGCCCAGTTCCGCCGAAATGGCCGGAACCGTCAGCGGCTCCGCAATGTGCTTTTCGATCAGGGTGATCGCCTCGCGGACCATGGGAACCAGGGTATCCATCCCCCGACCCATCGTGCGCCTTTGGGGGGCACTCGCCGGGCGTATCGGGTGATGCAACATCTGATCGGCAATCTCGCCGGCAAGCCTTTCGCCATGTTGATCGCCGATCAGCTTCAACATGAGATCCACCCCAGCCAGCCCCCCCGCGCAGGTGAGTATCGTCTTGTCTATGGTGAAAAGCTGCTCGCTTATCGTGATTTCATCGAACTGTTCCTGAAACCCGGACATCCACGACCAATGGGTGGTCGCCTTCTTGCCCGACAACAACTCCGCCCTTGCGAGGATATAGCAGCCAAGCTCGACCGAACAAATCCGTGCGCCAGCACGCGCCTGCCTCCGCAACCAGGAAAAAAGTTCGCGGTTGCGGTAAGTTTCGGCCCCCCAACTGCCCATCACAAAAATTGTGTCGTCGCGCCGATTGCGGTCCTGCGGTCGTTCAGCGGGCAGCGAAAGCCCATTTGACGCTGTGACGACAGCGTCATCGAACGACAGAATTTCCCATGAATAGATCGGCTTTTGCGACAGGTAATTCGCAATCCGCATCGTCTCGATCATGGTTATCAACGTTGACATGTTAAATCGTGGCACGACCACGAAACTGGCCTGTGTCACGGCCGCATTTTCCGGGCCGGAATGCGGCGCGGCGGGTGTGAGAGATTCGATGGCACTGGTGCGTAATTTCGACATGCGACCACCATATCAGTCGAATAAATGGTATAAAACCAAAAATCGCGGCCCAAGATAAAGCCAAGCAACCGGGGGGCAGAATGAATTATGAAGTTGTCGTAACCTGTGCGGTCACTGGTGCCGGCGATACGACCGGGCGAAGCCCGCATGTTCCCGTAACACCCAAAGATATCGCCAAAGAAGCGGTTGAAGCCGCCAAGGCCGGTGCATCGATTGCCCATTTTCATGTACGCGATCCGGAAACCGGAAAGGGGTCACGTGACCCCAAACTTTTTCGTGAAGTCGTCGACCGCGTTCGCGACAGCGGCACCGATATCGTCATCAACCTGACCGCCGGAATGGGCGGCGACTGGACACCTGCGCCGGGCGATTGGTCCATGCCGGGTCCAGGCACGGATATGATCGGGCCGGACGAACGGCTGAGCCATGTTAAGGACTGTCTGCCGGAAATCTGTTCTCTCGACTGCGGCACACTCAATTTCGGCAATGACGATACAATTTACATTTCCACACCGCCAATTCTCAGGCGGATGGCAGCACTGACCAAGGAATGGGGGGTCAAACCCGAACTTGAGGTGTTTGAACTGGGGCATATCCGGTTTGCCAGCCAGATGATTGCCGAAGGGTTGATTGCCGATCCTCCGATGTTCCAGCTGTGCCTCGGCATCCCCTGGGGCGCAGATCAGACCGTCGATACGATGAAGGCAATGAAAGATCATCTTCCGTCAGGGGCAAGCTGGGCCAGTTTCGGTATCAGCCGTATGCAGATGCCGATGGCCGCGGCGGCTGTCGCAATGGGTGGTAATGTCCGCGTCGGGCTCGAAGACAACCTGTTTCTTGACCGCGGCGTGCTGGCAACCAATGCGCAACTGGTCGAGCGTGTCATAGGGATAATCGAACGGATGGGGGCGCGTGCCCTGACACCACAAGAGGCCCGCAACAAGCTTGGGCTGCGCGGCGCGTCAGGCAGCCGATGACACCAGAGACAAGCATCGGCGAGCTGAAACTTAAATCGCTGACCAAGCGGTTTGGTCAGTTCACCGCGGCTGACGACGTTACACTCGATATCAAACAGGGTGAGTTCCTGACCTTGCTCGGCCCGTCGGGGTCCGGGAAAACCACACTCCTGATGATGATCGCGGGTTTTCTCGACATTACGGCGGGTGATATTTTGCTCAATGGCAGATCAATTGCCGATGTGCCCGCTGAAAAGCGCAACTTTGGCATGGTTTTTCAGGGCTATGCACTCTTTCCTCACATGACGGTTCGTCAGAACATCGCC